>CANETG010000245.1 GCA_947440875.1 Bacteriovoracaceae bacterium | reverse complement strand
GCTTCTCAACTTTTTGTCTTGCCCAAGGAGTGCGCCGAAGAAAGTGCAGGCTTGATTTCATACTGGGGTCCTGGGTGAAACAATTGACCTTAATCATCGTCCCAAGCTGCTCCCAACCGTAGAAGGCCACGAGTTCATTTAAAATATCGTCCAATCGTTTCCCGTGAAGCGGATCTTTCTTTTTTTCTATCATATCGTCATAAGATAAGTCCGGAAGTGAGTAATGTCTAATCTTTGAACGATACCGGATAACTGTTTCAAGGGTCACCCCTGCGCTCAGGTAGCTTGTTAATATGATCCCATGAAAACACTCTTCTTCCTTTCCTTGCTAGTGATGTCCCTAACCTCTTCGGCCCAGGAAAACCTTCCCGTTGATGGGGCATGGGAAGTGGATCTCTCAAACATCTCAGCCACAGATAAATTCTGGCCGGAAGAGCGCGCTCAACCATCAACTGTGCGCATTCGGTCACCTGAAATGAATATTGATTTTAACCAAACTTCACGCCTTCACTCTTACGATAAGAAAAAGTTCTTGGAACTTGCGGATAAGATCGGAAAGAAAAACGACAACCGTATTTTTATCTCGCTTGATGGCGCCGATAAGTCGGTCCTGAGCCTGGCGGCAGCTGCGAGTCTTGGTTTAATTATTCTCAAAGGTGACGACGATCTCATGGATATCGTTCAGGCCAATAAAAACGAAAACACAAAAAAACTCGCTGCTTTCGGATACGAAATGGGACGCAAAGAAGGTCTCCTTCCGATCGTCGCCGGAGCTTATTTCTTGGGCGTGGTCTTTGATAACGGAAAATTAAAAGACGTTGGAATTATTTCGGTCGGAGCACAGTTTGCCGCTCAGATGCTCGTCGAAGTCTTGAAAGAAGTTTCAGGTCGCGATCGTCCGCGCGAAGAAAATGGCGCGTACTCATTCAACGTCGACGGCGGAAAATCGTTCATCAGCGGTCACGCAGCGGGAGCCTTCTCACTGGCGACACTACTCACCGATCTCTACGGAGACGATTACAAATTTGTCCCCTACGTTGCCTACGGAGTCGCTGCCATTACCGCTTGGTCAAGGATGCATGACAATGGGCACTGGGGAAGTGACGTTATCTTAGGAGCGGTAGCTGGCCACATCATCACGCGAATTGTATATCGCCTTCAGCGGGGACCTGAAATTCCTGAATCAGAAAGAACTCTCTACATTCAACCATACGCCGAACAAACGATCGAAGGCTACGGCCCCTTTGAGCGGCGTCGTGATGAAGTGGGAATCAGACTCCACTTTTCTCTTCAAAAACCATAGCTCATCAGATTTTTCCGACACAGCGGACGGATGCGGCGTCTTTTAGATCGGCAACATCAGTTTTTTCAGCGTCTCCATCCCAAAGAAATGACATGGCAGGGGCGGCCCGTCTGCGTCTTCCCTTGGAAGGTTTTTTTACCGATGTGGAGGACCAGAAGTGATAGTGCATTCTCGAGAGCGCAGTTTTCATTCCATGAACGGCCGCTTCTTCAAACTCGTGGACGGTGGGCAGGCGCCAGTTAATGTCTTTTAAAATTCCTGCTTCGGGGATCGATTCGTCGCAAGCTTTTTGAGATCCATAATGGTTGAAGTCTGAAATCACTCGGTCACCCCAGATGAGCCCAGATTTTAAATCTTTAAAAATCTCTACCCCTGTCGTACTTCGAGCGACTAAAACGAAGTCACCTTTAGAGACACCACAACTCTTGATCCTTTCCTCAAGTGTCCCTTCCAAACCACAGGTTTCTGCCCATGCGGATACTGAAAACACCAAACAAAAAAAAGCGAAGGTCCTCATACACTTCTCTTCGGCGCGAATTGGATTTTCTTAACACTTGAATTCACAAATGTCCGAGACTTTGCCCCTGTAAAATTGACAGTCTTATTGCAATTGTCCACCTATTTTCTAGGCGTGGACTATTATGCGCGCACTTTACGGAGCCCCTATGAAAATAAAAATTTTAGCATTCCTGTTGGCCATTCAATCACTGCCACTTTCAGCTCTCACCGCATCTGAAAACCAAAGGCAGCTCACTCTTCTTGATGATGGGATTTATAACCGTGAAGCTTTCTATGAATCGATAGATCTCCCGATTGAGGAGCGCGCTCGGCGCGAGGCCAACCTCTTGATTGAAACGGTCAAGACCCAAGTAGAATCCGTTTACTTGAATCTTTTAGAAGATACGGGAAGTGTCGATCTTGCCATGAGTGGAGTCAGAGAAAAGATAGAGGCAGACCTCAAAACAATGTCGCCGGAACTCCGAAACGAAATTAGAGACATCGCTTTTAATTTTCTCGACGCAGTCGCCAGAGGAGAAACGACATCCGTAGAAACCGCCGCACCTGTCATCGAATCTGAAATGGTAAAGACTTCTACCGATCGCACGAATCTTCTTCGCAGCGGATTCATTTTACTCAATGAAGCCCCAGTGCAGTCCGGACTAAAATCTCGAACACCTCCACCCATTCGCGCCAACACAACGACTGATTATAAAAACAAGGCCGAACTCATTTCTTCCCTCATTTCAATAGAGGAAAGTATTATCGGCGGATCTATGTCCTCAATGGCATCGATTAACTCTTCAAAAAGTACAATGGTAGGCACTTCCGTTTCTTACCGGGTTTCCGTCGAGTTTTTAGGTGCGAACCTGAGTGCGGGTCCGTCCCTCAGCTTTAACCGGACTTACAGCACATCCGTGAACGCGAACGGAGACGGACTTTCACCACTGACTTCGAGAAATGATTTCGATTTTTACGTCCGAGATGAAAGTGGGAAAATCAAATTGAAGAATGGAAAGCCTGAAAAACGCTACATGACCTTCGCTTGTAACGCCAACCTTGATTTTTCGACAACGTTACAAGGCTCAGCTGGACTCAGTGTGATGGGTGTGGGCGCGGATGTGAATGCATCTCGAGTCTACAGTAATAATGTCAGACTTAGTTCACGTCGAATTATGTTGCCTGAATATCTAGAAGGGCAGACCGTGAATATGTCTACCCTCGCCCAGATCTGTCATAAAGATTTCTTGAACGCTCGCTTGAGAACAAATCTTACGCTTAAAGACTCGCTCAACATCATGATGAGAGATGTGATCTCGACTCTGGTGTATTCGAATCCGAAGACGAAATGCTTGACCGATGCTCACTGCCAAAACTGGTTTAATAAATCCATTAAACCTGTCTCAGGGAGAACTGCCGTCCCGCGCTGTCTGGAAGAAACACGCGAACACTATTTCGCGTGTTACGCTCGGGGTACTCTGGGGACGAAGTGTCCGATTTACTCCAAGGGGAAACTCATCTCTGATGGAACTAACGAGTATCACTGCGACAGGGGTCTTCGTTGTGTAAAGACGAAAGAATACGGATGGCTAAAAAGTTTTTCACTCTTTCAGTACGCTGAAGGTCGCTGCCAGCGTTAGGTTCATGGCCGTCGATTGCGCTAGAAAGAAAGCTGAACAATCACTTCCTGATTCTGAACTTCTTCAAAGTCCTGAACGAAGAGAAGTGAGCGGTCACTCTCCAGAACAACACTCTCTGGACGAATGAGTCCTTCAAATCCTGGAACTCTCCACAGGGATAATGCGCGGGTAATAGGATTTAAAAGATGGATCCCAAATTTTTCATCGACATCATTTTTTGAACCACTGAGAACGACAAGTTTATCTGAACTTGTCTCGAGTCCACGGATCCCCTTTTCCCCTAGATTGACTGTGAACGCCTCAGACAAAGTGGGATTTGTTTCTGGCTGACTGAGTACAAGCACAATCGCCTGACCGCTTGACGTGATCGGCGAACGAAGTCCGAGGTATAATTTAGTCCCCAAATAAGTCATCCCTTCAATATTCAAACCACCATCATCGGGAGAAGCATTTCTCACTTCATCCATATTCAGAACCGACCCGTAATTTTTTTCGAGGAAAGCGAGAATACTATTTCGGAGAGACCACGATTTCTGAACTGTGACTTTCCCATCGAAAGAAAAAAGGAATAGCTGTTCGCGCTCCGGCTTCTGTTTCCCTTTCTTCGTCAAACTATGAGACGTGATTCCATAGAACTGCTTACTGTCGAGAGTCGCCAGAGCTTCCATGTCGTCCCAAGTAGCCCCATTTACTTTCGATTTCACGAGCGTATTCTCTTTTCTCAGCCATAGGGCCTTAGGCTCCTCATCTCCGGAAATGATGAGGGTCCCCCCGACCATTGTTGATCCTGAGGCTTCAGGAATGAACTCTTCCGCGGCAAAGAGAGACGAAGAAAAGAGAACGGCGAGAAAAAGAAATTTCATGAATGCTCCTAAGGGTTCCAGCATACCTGTGGCTGTCGGTTGCGTCTAACGCTTTAAGCAGCCACAGGTATGCTGGAACCTTTCTTAATAAACGAAATCAAGGGTCTTTCCTAAAGTCGGACCAACGGGAAAGTCTCTTTCGGTTCATTAGGTTCCAGCATACTTG
>CANETG010000244.1 GCA_947440875.1 Bacteriovoracaceae bacterium | reverse complement strand
TGGAATATTTACGATATTCGCGTTTTGGGTGTGATGATCGGTAAAGAAAGACGGGCGATGATCTCTCGTGGTGCTGAAGCAGCCGGTGCAGCACCACCCGGAGGAGCAGGAGCGGCAGCTCAGAAAGTAGTTGTTGTGAAAGAAGGCTCTCTCATCGGACCAGACAATGCCGAAGTGAAAGCGATTCTTCCAGGTGGTATTATTCTCGTTGAGAAAATCATCAACGTTTATGGCCAGGAAGAATACTTAGAAACTGTGGTACCAATTTCAAGATAATTTCCCTACAATATAAGTAGAGTCCGGTACGGACATTCTTAAGGAAGAGAACATGAAGAAAGGATTTTTTTCAGTTTTTCTTGTGCTCTACGTTTCATCTGTAGGGGCACAGGAAATCACGAACGTAAGTTTCACTCAGGAAGGGGAAATTAGTAAGCTAGTGATCGAAGCTGACAAACCACTCCTCGCCGAACGTTTTCACGTCACCGAAGATAAGCAAATTATTCTTGATGTCAAAAACGCTAAAGTTTCTCCCAAGTTACTTCGCGGTATTGATACGTCTGAGTTTCCAGGTTCGACGGTCTACGTTTCAGGATACCGGAAGCCTGGCACTGCCAATGACGTCAGATTCGCCATCCAGTTACGAGACAACGTTCGCTCTGTTCTGGAAACGAAAGATAATAAAATTTTCCTCAACATTGAAAACCGCTTCGGGGTTTTCACAAAAAATCAGGTGAAGACGACAGAAGTGGGAGCGAAGTCCCAAGAAAATTTTGAAGATGCCGTCGGAATCAACGTTCCGAAATCAACGAGTCTTGAAGACATTCTTGAAAACTTAACTCTCTCGGGACCAAAAAAATATGTTGGTCGGAGAATTTCAATCAACGTCCGCAATATCGACGTGGCCGATATTTTAAACATGATCGCTGACACTTCTGGATTTAACATCATCATCGATCGAGATGTTACGAGTCTTCCACCGATTACGTTGTCACTTACAAACGTTCCCTGGGATCAGGCCCTTGATACGATCATGAAGCTTTCAAAGCTTGTCGCAGAAAAGAACGCCAATATCCTCATTATGAAAACTGCCAAACAAGCAGCGGAAGAACAGAAGGTTCTGGCTGAAGCAGTGAAACAAAAAGAAATCCTTGAACCCCTCGTCACACGAGTTTTCCTCATAAACTATTCTTCGCTGGGAGATATTAGTAAAGTGATCACTGATTACCTCACAAAAGATCGCGGAAAAACTCAAAGCGATGAGAGAACCAATAGTCTGATTGTCCGGGACACAGTTGAAGCGATCGATCGAATAAAAAAAATAATTGAAACGTTAGACACTCAAACGCCACAGATTCTGATTGAAGCAAAAATCGTCGAAGCTTCTGAAAACTACTCAAAGCGAATCGGACTCACACGCGGTCTCAGTTTTGGCTATGACCCAGTTGTTGATACCTCACTCCGGCTCCCAAACGGCCCTGGGTTTGCGTTCAGTACCGCCCCTGGTACGGATGCACCGACTGTCGCTGGTCTTACGATCGGTATTTACAAGCGTTTAACAAATCTATCTTTCAATCTTGAAATGATGGAGCAGGAAGCTAAGGTCCGAGTTATTTCAAGTCCAAGGGTTGTGACTCAAAATAAAAAACCTGCCACACTCACGGCCAACGAAACTATACCTTTCGCCACCAACACCATTTCAGCCGGTGTGACGATTACGGGATTTCAGAATGCCACTGCAACGACGAGTTTAGTGGTCACTCCCCAAGTCACGAATGACGGAGCAGTTAATCTTCAGGTCGTCGTAACGAAAGGTTCTTTCGGCCCGCCTCCGACAACCGGAGCACCACCATCGACGGTTCAAAGAGTTGTGAACACAAACGTGCTCGTTGATAACGGTTCAACTGTTGTGATTGGTGGTCTCTACAGTAGTTCAAGCACACAAATCGCAGCTGGTATCCCTTACCTGAAGGATCTTCCTCTTGTGGGATGGCTTTTCAGAAATCCTTTCAATACAGCTCAAAGTAAAACGGAACTCGTCGTTTTCTTGACTCCAAGAATCTTGAATCAAGAGGAAGCTGGCTTCTCAGAGAGACAAGCGACCAACGTAAAGTCGGACTCCGAGTCCCTCTAAGGAAGGTCATCTGTGACGGGGAAACGGAACCAATCGGCGCTCCTGGCAAAGTACTTTGACCAGTATAAAAAGAATCCAAGATCTAAGGTTTTCGCCCCGCTCGCGGAAGCTTACCGCAAACTAGGAATGATCGATGACGCTCTCAAAATTCTGAAAGAAGGTATTCGTCAGCATCCGAACTACGCTCTTGGGTACATTGTTCTTTCCCATTGCTATTACGATCTCGAAAAATACGAACTCACCTACAACACACTGAGACCGATCATTGCCCAGAACGCAGATAATATTTCTCTTCAAAAGATTTTTGCCAAAGCCTGCATCCACCTAGGTCATCTAGAAGAAGCACTCGATACGTATAAATATCTTCTCTTCCTTAGTCCGCGAGATAAATTTTTTGCCAGTGAAGTGAAGAAGCTCGAAGACGACTTGATGGTTGGACATAAGAAACTTACCCTCGATCAACTCATCAAGTCTCCAGATATGATCATTCCTGTTTCCGAGACAGTGGACGACGACTGGACCCAGGTGGATTTTAACCGAACCCAAAAGAAGGCCCTCCCGGAGACTGAACCGAAACCTGTCGGCGAAATCGAAAAAGACGAATGGATCATGCAAAGGCCCGGCGACGAGGAAAGGAAGTCTAACCTTCACCCTATTTTAAATAAAGAATCTGTCTCGGAAAGAAGCCTCGATGACGATTTCTTTGCCGATGAATTCGAAGACGACTTGGGCAATATCGACGAAGTTAATTCTTCGCTTAATTCGGACTCACCAATTGTCTCGCACACTTTAATTGATCTTTACTGCAGCCAGCATTACTACGATAAAGCAGTTGAGCTGCTTGAAAAAATTCTCGAGTTAAATCCTCTGGATCAAAATTCGATAAGAAAATTATCCGAAGTCTTAGAGCTGAGACAAAAACATTCAACCGGCCAAAGGGTGACCGAACAATCTGGTCACGACGAACTGATTTCTATCATTGAAACTCAGGTCAAGATTAAATCTCCGACGGAAATAAAAGTGAAAGAAGCATTTGATAATTTCCTAGGACATCTCAGAGCGAGGGCCCATCGGACATGAAAAAATTTCTTATCATCAATGGACCTAATCTGAATATGCTTGGTAAACGTGAACCTGAAATTTACGGTACGGAATCCCTCGAGGAGATCACTAAGTGGACTGATGAGAGAGTCAAAGGCAAAGCACTTCTTGAATGGTATCAATCCAATGTTGAAGGCGAAATTGTTTCGAGAATTCAGTCGGCCCATTCTGAAAAATATGACGCTCTCATCATCAATCCTGGGGGGTATGCACACACCAGTGTCGCCATTCATGACGCTCTGAAAATCCTGAAAATTCCAGTAATTGAAGTGCATCTCTCTCAAGTCTACAAGCGCGAGGAGTTCCGGCATACTTTGTTGACGGCAAAAGCCTGTTCCGCCATAATGAGCGGGCTTGGAAAACAGAGTTATTACGTTGCGATATCATCGCAGATCCATTGATTATTTGATGTCTGCTGTCGGTAGACATTTTTAAAGGAATTTCTTCATGTACCAAACCACTGATTTCAGAAAAGGCCTCAAAATTGAGATCGAAGGTAAGCCTTGGATCATCGTTGATTTTCAACACGTGAATCCAGGTAAAGGCTCTGCTTTCGTAAGAACTCGAATCCGAAATCTGGAAACTAATCAGACGATCGAACGCACTTTTAAAGCGGGTGTTGAGACTGTTGGAAAGCCGGACATGGAAGAAAAAGAAATGGAATATAACTACGCCGATGTGGATGGTTTTAATTTCATGGACCAGACCACATTTGAGATGGTTCACCTCTCTCATGATCAAGTTGGCGAGAATAAATTCTACCTTCAAGAAAATATCAAAGTTTTCATTCTGTATTATAACAACCGTCCGATTTCGATCGAGCTCCCAAACTTTATCAATCTTAAAGTTGTTGAGACAGATCCCGGTATGCGTGGAGACACTGCCACCGGTGGTAACAAGAAAGCAGTGATGGAAACTGGGCTTCAGATTAACGTCCCGCTGTTCATCAAAGAAGGCGAAGTTCTAAGAATCGATACTCGCACTGGTGAATACATTTCACGTGAGAAGGCTTAAATATGAATCTCGATATTTTGAAAGAGATCGTTAAAGTCGCTAAAGATCAGGGCGTTGCTGAGCTCAAGGTTGAGGCTAAAGATTATAAAGTTGAAGTCAGCTTCATCACCTCAGCGGCTCCAGTTATTCATCATGCTCCTGCTCAGCATGCAGCTGCTCCTGTTTCTGCTGTTGCATCTGTGCCAACAGCACCTACACCGACAGCATCAACGGATTCTAGCCTT
>CANETG010000243.1 GCA_947440875.1 Bacteriovoracaceae bacterium | reverse complement strand
TCGCGGAAGTTGATCCAAGCCGGGCGGTGACTCATAACAAGGGAATCATGAACGGAGTCGACGCTGTGGTTCTCGCTACAGGCAATGACTTCCGGGCGATCGAAGCGTGTGCTCACGCCTATGCAGCGAGATCTGGTCAGTATCGCTCTCTCTCGAAAGTGTCTCTTGAAAATGACTATTTTAAATTCACCTTAACGATCCCTCTTGCCGTGGGGACTGTCGGTGGTCTCACGTCACTTCACCCGTTAGCAAAAACCTCCCTCGCGATCCTTAATGATCCATCGGCTAAAGAACTGATGGCGATCATTGCAGCTGTCGGTCTTTCGCAGAATTTCTCCGCCGTAAAGTCGCTCGTGACGACGGGTATCCAGCGAGGACACATGAAGCTTCATCTTCTGAACATCATGAATCAGTTGGGTGCGACTCCAGACGAAATTGAAAATGGAAAGAGCTTTTTCTCAGATAAAGTTGTTTCTTTCCAGGCGGTTCGCCATTTCCTTAACCGTAAAGAGGACTAAGAAAAATGTCAGAGCAGTATTATTATGGTCACGGCAAACTCCTCCTTTCTGGCGAGTACTTCGTTATGGACGGGGCCCAAGCACTTGCTCTGCCGACGACCGTTGGTCAATCGATGCGCGTAAAATATCGGCCTTCCTATCAGCCCACTCTCAACTGGAAAAGTTATGATCATAGCGGAAAGATCTGGTTCGAATCCGATTATGAGTTCTGGCACTTTCAACCAATAAAAAGCCAAGAAAATAATCCGACTCAAACGCAACTCTCCCTCGTCCTGAACGCAGTCCGTGCCCAGAACCCACATTTTCTTCGTGATGACGTGGACGTCTTTGTGGAGACGAAAATTGAATTTCCTCTCGAGTGGGGACTCGGATCGAGTTCCACGTTCATCTACAACATCGCTCAGTGGGCCTACGTGAGCCCTTTTGAACTCCTCAAAAAAACTATTGGTGGTTCGGGCTATGACATTGCCTGTGCCCAAGCGATGGGGCCTATTCTCTTTCGTAAAGAAGACGGGAAGCCTCAGTGGGAAACGGTTTCGTTTAACCCTGGCTTTAAAGAAAATCTTTTCTTCGTTTATCTTGGGCAAAAACAAAGTTCGGCACGGGAAGTCCTCAAGTACAAAGAACGGATGATTCCTGGGAAGGAACAGATCGTGAACGATCTCTCACTCCTGACTCGAGAGATGCTTTCAGCCAAGGAGCTTCCGACCTTTAATAAAGTGATCCGGACTCATGAAGATATTATTGCCAAGGCCCTTGGTTTTGAGAAAATCCGTGATCAATATTTCTCTGACTACTGGGGAGAAGTGAAGTCTCTCGGTGCTTGGGGTGGAGATTTTGCTCTGGTCACAAGTGATCGCTCGCCATCTGAGACCCGTGATTACTTCTCAGCGAAAGGTTTCCCAAGTCTTATTCCTTTCGGAGAGATTGTCCGGTCATGAATCTTTTAAAACCTTTTCATCACTTTGAACCTAAAACAGCGGTTTGTTCGTGGCGCTCTCCCTCTAATATTGCCTTGGTTAAATACTGGGGAAAAAAAGGGCATCAGCTACCTGCCAATCCGTCTCTTTCGATGACTCTCAAAGAGTGTTTCACCGAAACAGAAGTTAAATTCGAATCGGCACCTAAACTTTTTGTGGCGGTCGAATTTGAAGGTAAAAGCAATGAGAAGTTTGCCGGCAAGATAGAAAAGTATCTTCGTTCACTCAAAATCGAGCTCCCTTGGATCGAAGGCCTTTCCGTCAAAATCCAAACTAAAAATACTTTTCCACATGGTACTGGGATTGCTTCCTCAGCTTCCGGGATGTCCGCATTTGCACTCTGCTTAACGGATTATCTTCAGTCATCGATGGATGAAGATTTCATGAAAAGAGCAAGCTACCTCTCGCGCCTGGCAAGTGGCAGTGCTTGTCGTTCAATCTACGGAGGTTTTACTACTTGGGGTGATGAGTCTGATCTTTTCGCAAGTCCATTTGAAGTGCACAAAGAGCTGGCGCATCTTCATGATACGATTGTTGTCGTTTCTTCCGCTGAGAAAAGTGTTTCCAGTTCCGCAGGTCACGAGCGAATGACTGAGCATGCATTCCGCGCAGCTCGCTACGTCCAAGCGAAGAATAATTTTGACCGTATGAAATCTGCTTTAAAGTCTGGGGACATGAAAGAGGTAGGCACAATAACGGAAAATGAAGCGATGTCTCTCCATGCGATGATGATGACTGCTCCTGATTCGTTTACCCTCCTCAAACCGCAAACTCTTTTGGCTATTGAACTCATCCGTGATTTCCGAAGAATGTCGGGGCTTCCACTGTATTTCACTCTCGATGCTGGACCTAATCTTCATCTCATCTATCCGGAAACGGATGCACGAAAAATCGAGACTTTTATCGAATACGAACTTGGACCTATTTCGGAAAAAATTATTAAAGATTCTCGGGGAGAGGGACCAACCCCATGTTAAAAAATTTATTTCCTGCGAAAGTTCTCCTTCTCGGCGAATATACTATTCTCAATGGTTCACGAGCTCTTGCCCTGCCTTATCCAGAGCTTAGTGGTAAGTGGTCCTTCCTTGATGATGAGTCCAAAGAAAGGAAAAGCTCACGGAAAAGCTTAAAGGGATTTCTCTCCTTTGATTCATCCTCCATCATTGACAAAAAACAAATGGAGGAAGATTTTGAGAAGGGTCTATGGTTTGACTCAACTATTCCTCAAGGCTTCGGTCTGGGCAGTTCCGGCGCTCTCATTGCAGCAATTTTTGAAAAATACGCTCTAAAAAAAACAAATGACATCAATTCAAAAGCCGATCTTGCAGGCCTAGAATCTTACTTCCATGGTTCAAGTTCTGGAATCGATCCGTTCGTTTCTCTGGTTCAAAATCCGCTTCTTATTAGGAGCTTTGAGAATATTGAAACGCTTAAAAATCCACTCAGTCTCAAAGGCTTTTACCTCTTAAATACTGGTAAGCCTCGGAAGACAGGACCTCTTGTTGCCATCTATCAGGAGAAACTGAAAGACCCTGAATTTAAAAAGGGATGCGCCGAAATTCTTGCCACCGACGTTAATTTTGCAGTCGACGCTGTCATCAGTGGCAACACGCTAACCCTTTTTCATCATATGTGGCACATCTCAAAATTTCAGTGGGAATTTTTCCCGGAAATGATCCCTACTCAAATGCGCGGGGTATGGAGTCGTGGAATTGAATCTGGCGATTACGTTCTGAAGCTTTGTGGAGCAGGGGGTGGTGGTTATCTTCTGATCTATTCGGAAAAACTCACATTCGCCCAACTCCAGGCAACGTTTTCTGAGTTTGAGACAAGAGAACTAAGATAGTCTTTGCCAATACTCGTCGGCAGAAAAATGCAGATTTTTTTCTCTAAGCATCCGAACTTCCGTATCATCCCATGAGGGATCCTTGTTTCAGCTACTATTGTTCTTAATGAACATCATTTTCCTTCTCCTCATTTCATCTTATTCCTATAGCTGTGGATCACTAAAGCTTGAGCAAATCTTCGCTGAAAACCAAGGGCTTCCAACATCGCCTCACCTAGAAGTTTATCTTACGACGCTTCTTAAGAAAGCTCCTCTGAGACAAAAATATTGTGGAGAAAAGTTTGATAGTCCTTCATGTTTAAAAAAACTAAGTAATCTTGATATCCCGAGCTTAGTGAAAATTCAGACTAGTGTTGGTCATACAGACCTTCTCATTCATGAGAACTCAGACCAAAACGATATTGATGAGTTTTTGATAAAAGAATTTAGTAACTCTGAGTCACGTGTAATGTTTAAGTCAGATGATCGCCACCGGATGCCCTTAATCATCAAACAGACTGATTATTCAGACTTATTTCTCAATATTGTGGCAGTAGAATGTCAGCAAGAACTGATACAGAAGAATGGGGAAATTCGGGTTAATGAACTCCTTGTAAAACCCACATTTGATCTTGTTACATTCTTGCAGAAAAAACCCATTCCTGTTTTCGAGTATTCCCAGGCGTTCGAATCAATCGCCATTTTTCTTGAAACGCCTGCTAGGGGTGCGGAATTTTTTGGTCTCTGTATCGAAAATGTAGAAAAAAGCTGCGAGCTTTCACCTAAAAGTAATTTATGTGAACTAAAGAGAACTGCTAATGCGACTGCATGGAAGTACTCACAATTTACTCACCAAATAAATTACTTTGAGGCGATACGTGAGGATGGACACAGCAGTTTTCACTCAACAAAAGAAATGCTCATGAATAAACTTGTATTGAGATCCCCTGCTTCAGTCATGGAATTATCTAAAAGTTTCGAAGTAGGGATCTGCGTCCGATAACGAGTGTTCTATCTTTGGCGATCCTTCCTGCGCCAAATTGTCACGGAGCTATCCCACTGTTTCAGTGCTCGATTTTGGGTGAGCCTTCCTCAGACTTGATGAGAGAAAGCTTCACCGCATAGGACATTGATTTGGCCGGCATGAAGTCGAAATCTTTTACTTCCGGTTTTTTACTTCTCCAGTCCTCAGAC
>CANETG010000242.1 GCA_947440875.1 Bacteriovoracaceae bacterium | reverse complement strand
GGAAGGACAATTGGGATTTGGGCAGGATTTGATCATGGAGAACAGACGTGCAATTAGCTGGTCAGCTATCGAATAGATAACCTATGAAAATCTAAGGCACTCAGATGCCAGACGTTAAACTTATTTCCTGTGAACTAAGCAAGATTTCTTACATCCACATTTGTCAGAACAACACTTAAGTAGGGCAGTTTCAATAACTAAAATTACCGAGCTTTCGTATGAAAAATAATAGCACCGTAAAACAAATCACAAAGATCACGACTCGTTTAAAGTTGGTGAAAAGCTTGGCATAGTCATCACCCAGATCACCTGCGATATTTTGCTGATCAATAATGGCAATGACTCTTTCGACTTGATTATCAGCAATGACAAATGAGTCCCCATTATGAAGGTGCATCGAAATGGCATACTTCGGATGAAAAAGTTTATAGCTCTTCACGTCCTCGTATTTGATCGTGTGATTGAGAAAAGGAATGCCTCGGTTAAACGCAAAACCTTTCTCATGAAAACGCACTCCACGAATGAAAGCATAGTAGACCGCAGGAACGATGATCGTTCCGACGAAAGCCATGAGATCCCGTGGGTAGGCGTAGTGATAACTGAAAAAAGTGAGAATCCGCGAAAGAAAATTTTTATTCGGAAGCTCGATCAGCATCTCCTGAAACTTAGGTGCTGTGATCGTCTCAAGATAAAAATCGTTGAAGAAAAAAAGGACAACGGCAAAAACTCCTAAGCGAAAAAGATTGAGCATCGACGTCGTATAAAGTCTTCTCCCTAACATCTAAAAATCCTCCATCACGGGTTCAATTCCCTGAGCGTATCTCAGGATGTCGATCACTTCACGAGCGCATCCCTTGCCACTTTCCTTGATGGTGACGTAATCACAGACAGCTTTAACTTCTGCTCCCGTATTCGGGACCGTGGCCGAGAACCCAGCCTTTTTAAGAAGAGGAATATCGAAGAGTTCATCCCCCATGTAGAGAATCTCATCGGCAGAAACTTTATACTTTTCCATGATCTCGAGGAACGCTTGGCGCTTGTCCTCAGAGCCCTGATAAAGGAAATCGAGCTTAAGCAGATCGACACGCTTTTTCACAGACACCGAGTCTCCCCCAGTGATGACCCCGACTTTTAGGCCAGACTTCATGAGAAGCTTCATCCCGAAGCCGTCGTAGATGTAAAACGTCCGGTTCCAGCCGACTTCTTCACCATCGAACCACAGATGACCATCGGTCAAAATGCCGTCGAGATCGAACGCCACGACTTTGATTTTTTTTAGTTTTGCTTCAAACTTCCTTGCGGTGTCTCGTAAACTCATTCTTCCACCGCGCGGCGGATCTTGAGGAGTTTCTCGACGATTCCTTTCACCTGATCAAGGGGAAGAGCTGTGGCGGAATCTGAAAGTGCTTTCTCCGGATTCGGATGACACTCCATGAAAACCCCGTCCGCTCCAGCCGCCACGGCCGCTCGAGCGAGCACAAGAATTTGTTCTCGTTTTCCGCCCGTCGCAGTTCCGAGACCTCCAGGTCTTTGCACGCAGTGAGTGGCATCGTGAACCGTGCGGACGCCAAATGATTTCATAATCTGAAACGAGGCCATGTCTACGACAAGATTATTGTAACCAAACGAAGACCCACGTTCCGTGAGAATAATTTTATCTTTCGGCAGAAAGTGAGACGCCTTATCGACGATATTCTTCGTTTCCTCAGGCGAAAGGAACTGTCCTTTTTTGACTTTTAGTTCACGGTCGTATTTTTTGCAGGCCTCGGCTCCCGCAAAAATCATGTCCGTCTGACGACAAAGAAACGCCGGCACCTGAAGGACATTGACGTACTTGGCGACAGTCTCGGCCTGATCAGGAAGATGAAAATCAGTGATCGTCGGAAGTCCGAATTCTTTATTGATTGTTGAAAGAATCTTCATCCCTTCATCGATCCCTGGTCCACGATATGAGGTAAACGACGAACGATTCGCTTTATCAAATGATCCCTTGAAATGAAGTTTAATTTCATTCTTAAAAGGCTCGAGGTCCGTCACGAGTTTTTCCGCAATCATCCGCGCGAGATCCATACTTTCTAAAACACAGGGCCCAATATAGAAATCCATTCTCTTCATAAAAATTCCTTAAATGTTTCCGCTCGCCTTCACGAATGAGGCAAAAAGCGGATGGGGTTTAAACGGCTTCGACTTGAATTCCGGATGGTACTGACATGCGATGAAGAAGGGATGATCCTGAAGCTCGATCACCTCCACTAAATTAAGCGCCGTATTTGTTCCAGAGACAATGAGACCTTTATCAGTTAATTGTTTCAAATATTGGTTGTTCACTTCGAGCCGATGGCGATGCCTCTCAGAAATCTTTCTCGAAGCATAAACTTTCTCGCACAGACTGCCTGCTTTCACCTCGCAGTCGTAAGCACCCAGGCGCATGTTTCCACCCTTTGCTCCCTCTTTTTGTTGCCCCTGCATGTAGTGAACGACGAACGCGGCCATGCCATGGTCCCCTTTGTCAGTGAATTCCATCGACGTGGCATTTTTAATCCCCACCACATTTCGTGCGTATTCAATGATAGCAAGCTGAAGGCCCAGGCAAATGCCAAAGAAAGGCTTCTTATTTTTTCGGGCAAACTCAATGGCGGCAATTTTCCCCTCGGTACCGCGAGAGCCAAAACCTCCAGGCACGAGAATCCCATCGACTTTATCCAAGAGATCAGACTTCACCCCTTTCTCTAAATCTTCGGCATCAATGTAAGTGAGATTCAGTCTCACCTGGTTAATGATCGCCGCGTGTCTTAAGGCCTCATCAAGAGACTTGTATGATTCGATGAGATCAGTATATTTCCCCACCACTCCGATGTTGACCGTCTTCAAGGGGTTTTCGGAATTGTAGATCACTTTCGTGAGCTCATCCATTTGGGGTTCCGCGGTCCACATGCCAAGAAGCTCAGTAATCCTCTTATCGAGTCCCTGTTTATGAAACGACATCGGAACTTTATAAATGAGATCAAGATCAATCGACTGAAATACGTTTTGTTTTGAAACGTTACAGAAAAGTGAAATCTTCTCCAGAATGGAGGTGTCGATCTCACGATCCGCGCGGCAAATAATAATCTGGGGAAAGAGACCGATCCCGCGGAGTTCTTTCACCGAATGCTGGGCCGGTTTTGATTTGAGCTCGCCGGCAGCAGCGATATACGGAACGAGAACAAGATGGATAAAGAGAACGTTTTCTTGACCAACGTCCAAAGCAAACTGCCGAATGGCTTCCATGTACGGAAGAGATTCAATATCCCCCACCGTTCCCCCAATTTCACC
Source organism: Bacteriovoracaceae bacterium (assembly GCA_947440875.1). GTDB lineage: Bacteria > Bdellovibrionota > Bacteriovoracia > Bacteriovoracales > Bacteriovoracaceae > Peredibacter. The sequence goes on along the minus strand of CANETG010000242.1, from coordinate 1,210 downwards.
AATCAAGAGATCGCATTTCTCGGCCGCGATATGAATACGACGTTTAATTTCATCCGTAATGTGCGGAACGACCTGAACCGTTTTCCCTAGGTACTTTCCTTCGCGTTCGTTTTCAATCACCTGGAGATACACTTTCCCGGTCGTGAAATTATTTTCCCGCGTGAGGGATAAACTCGTGAATCTTTCGTAGTGACCTAAGTCGAGATCCGTTTCCGCACCATCATCGGTCACGAACACTTCGCCGTGCTGAATGGGACTCATGGTTCCCGGATCGACGTTGATGTAGGGATCCATCTTCAGCATGTTAATGCGAATTCCTCTTTTCTCCAGGAGGCATCCAATACTTGCTGCTGCTAGTCCTTTACCCAGCGAGCTCGTCACACCACCGGTGATAAAAATATACTTCTTAGTGTGTTTCATCCGAGGGCCCCTTCCACTTTTTTAATATCTTCCGGTACATCAACGCCAATAAGATGATGAGTCGTTTTCACGGCCCCAATCTTCATTCCGTTTTCAAGAGCGCGAAGTTGTTCTAATTTTTCTAAGTTTTCTAATTGGCCCAAGGGCAGCCTCACAAAAGCCGCAAGCGCCTCTGGCAAATACGAATAGACACCTATGTGATGGTACCAGTTGTGCAGATTCTTTCCGTCTCGGTCATGCGGCACTGATTCCCGCGAGAAATACAGGCACTCGCCACTGGCCTCGACGAAAACGGCTTTGACCACATTGCGATTGTTAAAATCTTCTTCGGAAGCTTTTCTTTCTCGCACAATCGTCGTGACATCAAACGCACTCGACAAATGAAACTCCGCGAGCTCTTTGAGGACATCACCTTGAAGCAGGGGCTCATCACCTTGCACATTGATCACGAGATCCGGTTTAAGATCACGACAGTATCTTTCAAACGCTAGCGCAATTCGTTCCGACCCACTTGGCACATCATCATCCACGCGCAGAGCTTTTCCGCCAAAACGTTTTACTTCGCTTTCAATTTCGTCATGGTCAGTGACCACGAAGGTAGGAAAGCCAGAGTCCGCGCAGTTTTTATACACCCGCTCAATCATGGAAACACCCAAGATTGTTGCGAGAGGTTTAGCGGGGAATCTGGTGGAGGCAAAGCGGGCCGGAATAAGGATTACGACAGTGGCCATGAAGGAGAAACCTCGGAAATTGGATTGACCCCTCATCCTAGCCAAACGTCCACTCATCG
>CANETG010000241.1 GCA_947440875.1 Bacteriovoracaceae bacterium | reverse complement strand
TCACCGGTGTCTCACATTCTTTGACCTTGAGTGAGCCGCGGCCATCTTCGCAGTTGAAATCCGTCGAAATCGGACTGGCTTCATAGACCTTTGTAAAACTCGTCAGGACCTCACCTTCACAACTTTCTTCAAAACAGTTTTCGCCCCGGAGAAGCTTCTTAGCGCAATTTTTTGAGATGTCTGCGTCTTTTCTTCTGGCAAGGGCCACCGCCTGTGGATCGAGTACCCAGTTCTTCGCAAGATCATGTGGATCCCGGATTTCCTGGAAAAGACGAATGAGTCCTTTGGCCACAAAGAAAGCCGCTCGGAATCCCGGAGCAACTACGCTCGCCGTGCTTGCTGCACTCTGGAGATTGATGGCACAAGTAAAACACGCCTGCGTATAATCATTCTTCGACGCTGAAACCCCGCCTGATCCAGCGGTCGTCGTATTCGTATTCTGAGACCGGCAAGAGCTTACGGAGAGGCCATTAAAAGTGTAGTACTCAAAGGGATTGAGCCTCGTTCCTGAGATCGATACTGCACAGGGAACTCCGGTGAGAGTCCCAAGGTCACCCATGACGGAAAACTTCAGGCGCGCTTTATCGAACTTGGGATCGTAGAAGACCATTCCTTCCTTCACGAGAGTTTCAAAAGACACAACCCGCTTGGGTTCGAGAGTCGCAGCGATGTAAATTGGTGAGGGAGAAAACCCCATCACAGCGGCAGTGGCCATGTCCTGGAAGAAATTGAAAATGATCTGATTTCTTTTCGCCCACGGATCATACATGCCGCAGGAAAATTTGTCGGCGTAGGGATTGGCCATGTTGGAAGAAATTCCGCCCTCTTCAGGGGCGATGATGCCAATGGAGCGGGAAATCGTCGACAGGGACATGATGGCGGCCAGAGTTGTACGGGCACAGTGAACACCACTGGTGCAAATGGGTTTGTTCGTGTCGAGAATCCGGAGCAGGGGTTTTAGTTGCTCTGAGCTCTTGATGCCCAGAGATTCTCCGTAGTGATATTTTTTTCCATCAACGAGAGTCTGATACCAGGGTGCAAATCCGGTCTTGTCGAAGGAAAAGTTTTCATCCCAGATTTCCCGCTGCTTAAGGTCCCCGCAGTATTTATTCACGGCCAGGGTGAGATCAGAGAAAAATGGCCAGACTCTGCTCAGGTCAAGCGAATTGATCTCACTGACAACTTCTGAAAGTGCTGTGACGTTTCGAAGGGCAGTGATCGTCTTTTTCATGGTCCCGAGGTTTTCATCCAGGGCCACCGCGTACTCAGCGCACAGAGCGTAGAGTTCCTGTTTTTCATCGGGGAGAAGCTCAATAGAATCTTTTGTGATCCGCTCAAGAATACGGGCGGGAGTTAAGTGATCGGTGACGAGTTTTAAGTCCGCACTGGCACGGAGAAGCCGAACCTTATTGTAGCCGCGGGACTTGATGAAATTATCGCGGAAGTTTTCCGTCCAGTCGTTAGCGTTTTTCTCGCTTCCAAGATGAAGAAGATCTTCCTCAAGAAGGGGGAGGGGCCGCGAGAAAAGGTCCTGCGCCGCTGTTCCTCCCACGGCATTGTTCATCGGAATTTCTGACCAGTCCGTACCATCCTTCCCTTGAGTGAACGCCCGAAGGTTTTGGAGAGTGAGATCATTTTCTGAACACGCCAGGGGCTTGATCGAGCGGCAGCCGTTAGAAAAAAAGATGAGCATCTCTTCCACGTTCAGACTTTGAAAGAGAAAGTTAAAGGGAGCGGCCATCGCCTGGGATTCCGGGGCGTTTCTCATCGCCCACGCGAGATAAATTTTTAGGGAGTTCCAGAAATCAAATCCATTTTTCTTAAATTCTTTTCCTGTGCCTGCGACGTCAAACTGGTAGAGAGCGACTTCGGGTTGCGTGAGATCGGAGAGATCGTGGCAATCCGTGTGGAAGCTCTCTGGCGCGTTCATTTCTTTGGCCAGCTCATTCATGAGCACGCGGTCAGGCTTACTCATCCGGAGATTGGAATGGAAAGTGGAGAAGCGCTTGATGACTTTGCACGAGAGGATCTCAGGTGCTGCGACATTTGATTTCCACGACCGAGCGATTTCTTGATCCAAGGCACGGCAGTCGCCGCGCTTACAGCTAGCGAGTGCGTCTTTTAAGACCGTGTCAGTGATCTTGGTTCCATCCAAAGGAATCATGGGGAGGCTTCCGGACATGAGCCTGTTTCCTACCAGACGGATCGTTCCCGTAAGGGTGTAGCGAAAGCGCTCAATCCCTGCGTTGGTCACTACTGTCGTGTCTTTCCCGGCCAAGCGGGCCATCCGGAAGAGAGATTTGGCGACGTTCACATTATCCACGATGGCAAAGACACTTGCGGTGGGCTCAAGGGCTATCTTCGCGCAGGATGAGCGATTAAAAAATTCTAGCTTATTCGGAAGGAAACGCAGCGGCTGTGAAGATTCCTTCCAGACCTTGGGCGATGACCAGGCACATCCTGAAAACAGAAGAATGAGTAAAGATAGCCTTTTCATGTGCCGGACTATAGAGAGGCGATTAATACTTCGCAAGAAGCATAGTGAGCTGAATCATTACCGTGTAATAACTTCCCACGCATTGGCATCGGGTAGTGAAAAATGTACAAGCTCGATACTTTTACAGGAGTCCAACTTTGAAATCTTTTACACTGGCCGCACTTTTTCTTTCTCTTTCAGCTTTCGCTTACAAAGAACCAGGACCCGTTCTCCCTACAAATACGAACTATGAAGACAGATTCGGCGGCGGAAACGATGAGTTCGAATTCGAAACTTTTGACAACCGATCGGTGATGATTGCGATCAAACGCGACATGGATATCGCCTGCGATAAAGCGGGTCTTTGCACTCTCTCTGCAGTGACCTCGAACGACGCCCGCTTTACCACTCAGTTTAACATCGGCGTCGGTAACCAGTACGGCGGCTGGAACAACGGTGGCGGCAGCGGAACCACTGTGATCGTTCCGAATGGCACGGATAACAACAATCAAAATAACGATCCCTACTACGGATTATCTCTGCGCTACACCCATGGTCGCTGCACGCAGAAAGTCCTCGTTCCGAGAGCGCTCTTTATTTCCATGAACCGTTACATGTACGGGCTCATGGCAGAAGACGGGGGAACCCGCCGCGGTTTCACTCCCGCCGATGAAGCGATGATCATGTTTTATTCTACCATCATGAAACAGGCGAGCGGTTGTACCGCTGGTCAGTAATTTTTTTTTAAAAATAGGAGTCCCATGAAAATTTTCTTTGCTGTCGCGTTGTCTATTTGGACAATTAGCGCCATGGCCGTGAGCCTCGAATTCAGTTTCGACGTTAACAGCTCTGGTACGTCGATCTATCCCTGCGACGCTGGTATCCGCCACACACGTCACTCTGAGCGTGTTTGCTACGATCGTGTCACCCAGTCGTCTTGTACACCGGCACTTTGTACCAACCTCGAGCAGTGTAACTGCGTTTGTACCGGTGGAGCGACTAGTGGTGACGCCGAGTACCGTCAGGATTTCCTCCAGGCGAAATACGCGGCCTGGACAGAAAACGGATCGTACGCTCCTTCAAGTGTGACGAACGCGACGGTTTCAGCTCTTGAATCAAATTTTGCCCGCATCTTCACGAACAAAAACGAGTGGGACAAACAGATCACTTCACTTTCTTTTAACCTCGGTTCTGAGCGCTACGGAACGGACTTCTACCTCGACGTTTGTTACCGTGGTCCTCAGATCGAATACTTCCAGGCGTTCCAGGGTCAGACGAGCACTGACTCGAACTACTTCCCGAACTTCGCAATCAAGCTCCAGGCAACTGTGACTGATCTCGTGACGGCCAACGGCCTTCAGTATTCTCAGCTCGCTGACCTTAAAGTGAAAACGGATGTCGTTTGTGATGTTCAGGGTCTGGGCAACTACGTCTACGCGCACTCTGGTAACTCGTCGACAACATCTCCGGTTTATGACGACGCTCAGGCGCATGACCTCGTTCAACTCACCGGTGGAGATAAGAATTTCTCTACTTCGTACGCTGCTTTCAACGCGGGCTCGAACCTTTACCTTCTGAATGACTGGATCAACCTCGGAAACGCAAGAACTCCGCGCTTCTGTAAAGTTCGTTACACCTTCATCGAGAACGTTCGTAACAACACGGCTAACCCGCTTGCGCAGATCCGTAAGTGGAAAAACCACAAAGCGCGCATTTGTACGTACTCAGAGATTTCTGAGCCGATTAACTAAGAACCTTTAGGGAGGTCAGTCATGCTTGGAAAAATCCTTGCTTCCATCATTCTGACCTCCTCTTTTGCTTTCGCCTGCGAAATCGCCGAGCCCAATCAGTTTGCTCTTTCTACCTCGACCTCCGAACAATCTCTATCGGCCTACAGTGTGGGCGGCGTCCTCCAGGAAATCCCCGGCTTCCGCGCGTTCAACTGCCAGAAGATGGCGCTGGGAAATAAGTTTCTCATGGTCGCGATGGGGCCGCAGAATCTGGAGTTCTCTGATCGTGTGGGAATCTTCAATTTCTCCCAGGACTACCGCGACTCGGGCTGCTTCATTGAGAATACTCCGTTTAAAAAGAACCAGACCTTTTCAGAGCG
>CANETG010000240.1 GCA_947440875.1 Bacteriovoracaceae bacterium | reverse complement strand
TCGATGAACTCGTAGGTTTGCTCTTTTTTTGAATTGTAATGGCGGACCGTCGCCTTAAATGAATCAGAAGTCAGGCAAGTGGCCGATGCTCCCAGACCATTTTGGCCGAGAGTCCGGTAGAGGAATCCTTTCTCGTCGACTTCTTCATCCTTAAATTTCGATCCCGTTCGAAATTCGGTATAAACGTCTTTAATCTTCGCGAGGGGAAAACCAATTCCGTTATCATTGACGGTCACAACTTTTCCATCGGAAGAGATGTTCACGTGAACTTCGGTGACGTGACCGCGGTAAAACTCATCAATACAGTTATCGAGGATTTCCTCAATCGCTTTGGATTTTGCCTGGTGAAATTTCACCGTCCTAAAGTCCAAAGAATCTTTGGTATAAACGTAGGTATCGAGTTCTTCAATGTCATTACTTCCGAAAACCAGGGTCACCCGGTTTCGGACGTGCCAGCGTTGGTCTTTGCTTTCAATTAAAGCCTCTTTGACCTTTCCGCCACGGCGCTTCACTTCTTCAACGGCCATTGTCAAAAGCTCCTTTCAGGTTGCTTGCAAGAAAATCAATAGGATAAGATTAAGGGTAAATCGAACATTAGGTCAACCAATGAGATATCGAAAAATTTTAGGCGTACTGGGAATCATCGTTTGTGTCGGAGCTTTCGCTCAAACTCCGCGAGTAAATCTTTCTCCCGCATTTTCAAAATCTGTTTTGCTGGAGCTTAAACCTTTTTTTGCGCCTTCAGAAGGACAAATGGAGGATTTATTGAAAGGCGACGTAGTTTCCGTTGGTTTTGTGCGTTCTCCGACCAATAAAGAACAACAAATGATGTTGTTTATTTCGGGAATTCACCCAAGGAACTGCACGCGGGCCATGCGAAAACTTTCTCTCTATGAGAATTATTCTTCGTACATGGATTTTATCAAAACCTCTCGATATAATGATCAAACTCAAAAATTTTCTTTCAATGTGGATCACCCACTCCTGCCATTTCCCATGATTGTCGGTTTTAAAATTCCTCGGATCACGAAAGAAGGTCACTACCCGTTCACCTTCGAAGATGGATTTTTAAAAGACCTCAAAGGAACGGTGATTGTCAAAGAAGTGGGGAAATTCTGTCTGCTCGGCCTCAAAGCCGACTGGAGAGGTCCAGAATCAAGGATTCCCAACATTGTTTTTGGAACGTTCGTTGAGACCGTCGGAAAAATAGGTCTCGAGCATCTCATGCGAGTTTCTTTGTTTTAAATTCTTTTCAATCGGCACCGAGCGTCCTACATTCACTTTCGTGGAAGTACTAAGAATTAAAGCAATCGATACCCATCATATTCGGCACAAGATGCTGAGACCCAATGGAACACTGGCAGACTGCGTTTTCCAGGGTGACAACGATGAGCTCACTTTTCATCTCGGAGCCTTCGTTGAAAAAAAACTCGTCAGTGTCGCCTCGTTTTATTTTGAATCGAGTGAAAAATTTCCGGACGTGAATCAGTACCGGTTGCGCGGAATGGCAACTCTCCCCGATCATCAAGGCAAGGGTCTCTCCAGTGCTCTCCTTAGAACTGCATTCCCGATGATTAAAAACAATCAGTGCTCTCTTCTTTGGTGTAACGCTCGCGAAAAAGCGATGGGATTTTATTCGAAAGTGGGATTCATCCCAGTAGGCGAACATTTCTCCATTCCGAACATTGGAAAGCATGTCCTGATGTCGATCAAGATCGATTAGTTTTTTCTCCTCCGTTCGGGATCATTGAATTCTCACTAGAGACCGTTGGCATTCTATGATAATTTAAGAGCACTCAACCAGAGGAGATCACAGGTGTTTCTTTTACACGACCAATTTCGTAAAGAGTTAGCAGAATCCCTCGTGGTCGCGATTAAAGAGCAACTCGCAGTAGATATCGGCATCTCCACTCTCTATCCTCTTTTCTGTCCCACGCCCAACAAGGCATCCGGAAATCTGGCCTTTCCACTATTCATCGTCGCTAAACTCGCCGGCCAGGCCGGTAGCCCCATCAATCCCGCTCAAGCGGCCAAGAAATTACAAGACTCCGATTTTAAACTTCCCCCATTCATCACGAAAAAATTGGCGGCTGGTCCGTACTTAAATTTCTTTTTTGATTTCAACATAATTGCCAAGCTCATCATTCCCGAAATCCATTCGGGAGCCTTTTTTTCTCAGAAACTGACCGAGAACACGCCAAAAACGATGGTGGAGTATTCGCAGCCCAATACGCACAAAGAACTTCACGTCGGCCACATGAGAAATCTCTGCTTCGGTGACTCTTTAATTCGCCTCCACCGCTACGCTGGCTTCAACATCATCGCCAGTACGTTTCCAGGTGACGTCGGAACCCATGTCGCCAAATGTCTCTGGTACATGAAATTTCATAATAAAGAAAAAGTTCCAACGACTCGTAAGGGTGCGTGGCTTGGGCGCATGTACTCCACGGCCCACAATAAATTGGAAGAAGAAAAAGGATCTGCCCTCGAGGCGACAAACCGCGAGCAGCTCACCGCCATCTTGAAACAGCTTGAACAGAAATCGGGAGAGTTCTACGACCTTTGGAAAGAAACAAGAGAGTGGTCCATCGAACTCATGAACGAAGTTTATGCTTGGGCCCAAGTGAAATTTGATCAGTGGTATTGGGAGTCGGAAGTTGATTCTGATTCCGTAAAGCTCATCCGGGAGTACCAGAAAAAAGGTCTGTTCAAGGAAGACCAAGGAGCAGTCGGAATCGATCTCGAAGAGTACAAGCTCGGTTTTTGCATGTTACTTAAGACAGACGGTAACGGATTGTATGCGACCAAGGACATAGAGTTAGCGCGCCGGAAATTTGAAAATAGTGGAATCGAAAAAAGTCTCTATGTCGTGGACAAGCGCCAAGAGCATCACTTCAAGCAGGTCTTCAAAGTGCTCGAGCTCATGGGCTTTGAGAACGCAAAAAAATGCATGCATCTTCAGTATGATTTCGTGGAACTCCCAGACGGAGCGATGAGCTCACGGAAAGGAAATATTGTCCCACTCCAAAATCTCATCGAAGAAATGGTGAAGATGATCAAGGAGCAATACCTCGCGCGCTACCTGAATGAATGGACGGACGCGGAGATTGAAAAAACGGCGCAGGTCGTGGCCAAGGGGGCGATCAAATACGGTATGACCCGGATCGATCCCAATAAGAAAATTGTCTTTGATATGAAAGAATGGCTGAAGCTCGACGGAGAGTCCGGCCCCTATGTCCAGTACGCCTACGCGCGGATCCATTCCATGCTCAATAAGCAGGGCGAACAAGTTTCAGGGGAGCTGGTTTTTGACACTCCTCAGGAGCACGATGTGATCAATCACCTGATGAAATTTCAAACCGTCATCCAGGAGTCTGTTGAGCAGTATAAACCATCCTATCTCACGGCTTATTTGTATGATCTGGGCCGCTACTACAATAGTTTTTATGCTGAATGCCCAGTGGGTTCGGCCGCTGAACCCGTAAGATCTTCGCGGCTCTCACTTTCGCGCGCGGTGGCAGAGACTTTAAAACAGGGCCTCTCGCTTTTGGGAATCGAAGCCCCGGAGAGAATGTAATCAGGTCGAAAAAGCAGTCCTGGCCAGGAAGAATGTTCCGATCAAAAGAATTGCCCACGCAATCAGAGATAACATCGTGCTCGAAAACTTTTCTTTTTTCTGCTGGAGAATTTGTTTTTGATTTTTCTTGAGCTTCAGAAGCTGGGTCTGATTTTCATTTTCTAAAAGTGGCCGGATGTTCACCATTGACCGAGTCAGTTCATCGCTCGAAAGATCAAAGACCACGTAACAATCCCCCATGCTCAGCTGCTGATTGGTGGAATACTTGGTTTTCACATGAGGTTTCAGTTGCACGTTATTGATGTAAACACCATTAGAGCTATCGAGATCAGTCAAATAAATCAATTGCCCCACGATATCGACCTTGCAGTGCTCGCGCGAAAGTTCCGAGCTGTTGAGACAAACGTGACATTTATTCGAGCGCCCGATCGTGAAGGACTTCTGCTTAATGGGGTAGCTTTGGATGAGCCCGTCTTCGAATGTAAAAGTGACCTTCATAGCATTATTGTAGTTCTTCTTTCTTAATTTCATCAAGAAGACAGAAACGGTGCCCATGTGCCTGGCCACTCAAAAAGAGGACCCGCTGGAAACACGAACGTTTCGTGGGCAATTCACCAATAGGGGCACAACTGAGTTTCCGTTCTTTTTTTTGAACTGACTCTTTTCGTTTATCGTCACAAATTTTGTAGTCCTCTTCGAGCACACAGACCCAGTGTTTTTCTTCACAATCATAGATGAGAAAAGATCCTGCGAAATACTTATTCGAAATATTATCTTTTTTTAACTCAAAATCTGACGGGAGTTGGGTCACCGCCTCTTCGGCGTAGGCGTGAGCGAACACAAAGAAAAGAGAAAGGAAAAAAATTCTCATTTCTGCTGGACCTGCGCTTTACCTTTAGTGATCTGCTCTTGCCGGTAACGATGGATCCCGATGATGGCGATGATGACCATGAGAATCATCAACACCCCTTTAGGATCATACAAAGATTTCTGAAGAGGGACTGGTCGGATCTGCACTTTCGGTGG
>CANETG010000239.1 GCA_947440875.1 Bacteriovoracaceae bacterium | reverse complement strand
CTCCCCATCACAACCTGTTATACGCAGGTTCCGGGAAAAGTCCGGCACCTCATGCGCCAAAGAGTCCGGTGGCAGCTTGGTCTCATGCAAACACTCTTTTCGAATAAAACTCTATTCATGAATCCCACCCACGGACTTCTAGGAATGCTTGCCATCCCTTACATGTGGGTCGTGGAACTACTCTCACCCATCGTTGAAATAACGGCCTATGTCGTCGTTCCGCTGGCGTGGATACTGGGAGAAGTTTCGTCAGAAGCATTCCTGGCCTGGACTGTCGCAGGAGTGATCTATAATCTTGTCCTTACTCTCGTTGGTCTCTTTCTTGATCGCAAATACATTTCCAAATCTCGAGCGATGAGCTTAAGAGAAATAGTGCTGGGATCAATTTTTATTCATTTCGGATATAAGCAGATGACGATGTGGTGGAGACTTCGCGCACTCTTTAAAACCTTGGGAAAAAATCAGACCTGGGGTGAAAAACCACGGGAAGAAATCACGATGGTAAATTCTTAAAGAAAACGTTTCGCCAGCCCCATTTTTTAGAAATCTTACGAAGATGGGGCTCGACGAAGGGTTTTGCGCGGTACCGAGTCCGCTCAAGATCGGCAGCGCACTCCAATTGTTGCTCAACCGTTCTCCGAAAGACATCCATTAAATTATTCTCTTGCTCAAGAGTCTTCTCAAGGCCCAGTCGATTCATCTCAATAATAAGCTGATGAAGACTCTCAGCGGTGGATAAACACCCAGGAAGGGGTTGGTGCTTCACTTTAAATTCCGAGACTCTCTCCGTGGTAAAACTTAGCCGCGGAAGATCGTGAAGCTTAGTCGTCAGTTTCATCATTTTTTTAGCACATGCCCAGGTTCCATCGATGACAAAAATTTGCTTTCTCCCGGGACTCAAACTCGCACCTTCTGCCGATAGATTTACGGACTTATCCCCAGGGTAAAGAACAAAATTTTCGTAACTCACATCTGCCATAACTTTCAGAAACTCAGGATTCTCATCGAATCCGACGTCTACGATAATTTGAGAATTCTTGAGAATCAGGTGACTAAATCTTCCCGTCCCGACCTTCTCTTTTTTGTATTCCATCGGGTGCATGAGAATAATGAAACGAGAATTCGTCTCGAAGGGCTTGAGAGTTTCGCACAGACAGGTTCGTAGGCGGCGGCGACAATGAAGGCAGAGGTTCATTATTTTCTTATACAAAAAAGAGGGCTAGTCGGCCCATAGAACTTTCGATTATATTCACACCATGAAAAGCCCATTCCTGAGAAATTACTTTTTAATTCTCATCACCATTTTTTCATCACACGCCCTCTCATCTGTGAGCACTGAAATCTCCTGTGAGATGAAGCGAGATGAGTGGGATAAATTAACGTTCGAATTCCGCTTCCTCACTCCGAAACGGGCGATTTCTCTGTTCCATTTTCAAAAGGGTGAAGTCTCGGGAACTCGGAACTCCCCCATCACTGCGATTCACGAGTCCGGTGAGGCGCGATACGTAGGAATTAACTTCCTTTCGGAAGAAAAGATGGTTTTCATCCTTCTGTCGCCATTATTTACTCCAGAAAATCTCGGAGTTCCTTTCGACATCGAAGTTGTTTCTTCGATTTATGGTCCCATTTTTCTTAAATGCAAAGCGACCAAGTAGCTTGCGCGCCGCACCTAGCCACCTGCGAGCTTGACCATAAAACCCAGTTTCTCTAAGTAAGCTTTTGTTTTTTCGCGATGATCACCCTGGATTTCAATTTTATTCTCTTTAAATGAGCCACCGGTCCCGCACAAGGACTTCAGTTTTTTGGCGAGCTCCGAGAAATAGGGATCGTTGACAGGTAAATCAAAAATAACCGTCACAGTTTTTCCGCCACGGCCGTTAACTTCACGACGAATTTTTAACTGATGATCTTGGGGTCTCAGGTCTCGTGCCTTGGGACACGCGCAGGGAAATTTCCCACATGCCTTACAGCGCTTTTTAAAATTGGGATCGTCAGAGTAAACGATTTCGTAATCAGACATAGGAAGAAAATAAGGTCGACTCATCCGTGAGTCAAGTTGGACTTCCTTGTTTGGGCCTATGCTTAGTTAAAAGCAAAACCTCCAAGCAGAGTGGTTGTTAGAGAGAAAAAACCAAGGCCTAAAAACAGGATGACTTTTTCCATTGGGAACTCCCTTGTTCGCCGACAAAGATTTTCTACGCCCGATGGAATTATGCTGCATCTCACATCTCCTCTCAGTCAGATTAAGACGGCCCTCCCCTAGTGTTTATGCTAAGATACGCCTATGGCGAGGTATGTATTATTTCATAAACCCTATGGAGTCCTTTCACAGTTCACCCCTGAAGACGGGGCCCGCGCGCTCTGCGAATTTGACCTACCGAAAGGAATCTACGCAGCTGGAAGGCTCGATAAGGATTCCGAGGGACTTCTTCTTCTCACAGATGATGGTCCACTGATTGAAAGACTTCTCAATCCCAACAACGAAAAACAAAAAACGTATTGGGTTTTAGTCGAAAGAATCCCAACCGAGGAATCGCTAGAAAAAATGAGGAAGGGTCTTCAGATCGAAGACTATCTGACCAAGCCTTGTGAGGTGAAAGTTCTTGACCCACAACCCAGCGTGCCTCCGCGAGATCCCCCGGTGAGATTCAGGAAAACAGTTCAGGACATCTGGATTGAAATGAAAATCATTGAAGGGAAAAATCGTCAGATAAGAAAGATGACGGCGACAATTGGGCATCCGTGTTTGCGGCTTATTCGGATCAAGAGTGGTGAGTATGAGCTAGGTGATTTGAGGCCCGGTGAGTGGAGAGAGTTTTAAAGTATTTTATTCTCTCAGAGACCTGACGAGCTGATAAAAAATTTCATGAGCAAGATTTAATCCAAGCCTAGGCGTTCTGACGAATCACTTGAAGAAACTCGCGCCCATAATTCTCAAGCTTGTTCTGCCCGACTCCGTTGACGAGTAAGAAATCCGACTCCGACTTAGGCAAGAGCGCGCACATATCATGGAGAGATTTATCACTGAAAACAATATACGGCGGAAGACCCTTTTCGCGTGCTATGTCCGTCCTCAAAGCTTTGAGAGCATCAAATAATTTCTGCCTTCCGTGTTGAGTTTCCACAGCTCGAACGGAATCTTTTTTACTTCCCTTGGTCACGGCATATTTTTGTTTTCTCAAATGAAGCTTTTGCCCACCCTTGAGAATTTGTTCAGCTTTAGTCGTTAGCGCCAGACTGCGGTAATCCCAATTCTTAATTTGAATGTAGCCACCGTTCAAAAGCTGACGAAGAACACTATTCCAATGCTCTTTGGGTTGATCTTTCCCAATTCCATAAACGGAAAGCGAATCGTGTCTTCGGTCACTGATTTTGGCATTTTTACTTCCGCGGAGGACATCAATCACATGACCAGCGCCGTAAATTTGCTCGGTCCGATAGATGGTTGACATCACTTTTTGAGCATCAATCGTAGCGTCCCAGAGAACGGGAGGAGTCAGGCAAGTATCGCAGTACTCACAGACGTTATCAGCTGACTGGCCAAAATATTCGAGAAGGTTTCTACGGCGGCATTGAGCGGTCTCGCATAGGGCGAGCATGCAGTCGAGTTTGTAGCGCGCTACTTTTTTATAGGTCTCATCGGCGTCGGTCGTCTCAAGCATGTGTGAAAGTTTTACGACGTCCTGGAGCCCATAAACCATCCAAGCGTTCGAGGGTTTGCCATCTCGTCCTGCTCTTCCTGTTTCTTGATAGTAGCTTTCGATACTTTTGGGCAGATCAAGGTGCGCCACGAAGCGGACATCGGGTCTATCGATTCCCATGCCGAAGGCAATCGTAGCAACGACGATGATGCGATCTTCTTTATTAAAAAGTTCTTGGTTCTTTGTTCTGAGATCCGAAGTGAGTCCCGCATGGTAAGGAACTGCAGGAAAGCCTTTTTTCTTCAATGCTTCTGCCACACGCTCAACTTTATCGCGAGAAAGACAATAAACGATCCCCGTATCATGAGCGTGATTCGATTTGATAAAGTCGGTCAGCTGATCGAGCTCATCGGTGCGTTCAAGAATACTGTATTTAATATTAGGACGATCAAATGAAGAAACAAAGGTATTTGGATTATTCAAGCGAAGCTGTTGCACGATATCAGCTCTCGTTTTCGAGTCAGCCGTGGCCGTTAAAGCAATGACTGGGACATTCGGAAACATGTCCTTAAGTTCACCAAGGCGAGTGTAGTCTTTTCGAAATTCGTGCCCCCATTGAGACACACAGTGCGCCTCATCGATGGCGATAAGTGAGATCGGAAGTTGAGATAAATATTCACTCCCATGACCGGAAAGAATTCCTTCCGGAGAAACGTAGACGAGTTTAATTTCACCACGATTTATTTCACCTCGAGCTTTTTGCAGGGACTTTTGGTCCATCGATGAATTCAAAAAGACGGCCCGCACTCCTTGTTCTTTTAAATTCATGACCTGATCTTGCATGAGCGCAATGAGCGGAGAGATGACAAGAGTGATACCCGGCAAACAAAGTGCGGGAACTTGGTAACAAAGAGACTTCCCGCCTCCCGTCGGCATGATAGCGAGGGTGTCGTGACTATCGAGGACT
>CANETG010000238.1 GCA_947440875.1 Bacteriovoracaceae bacterium | reverse complement strand
TTCTGAAATCTTGTCCTTTAAGGCAACCGTCAGAAAGTTTGCCACTGTCCCTGCGATTGCAAAACCCAATGCAGCTTTCCATTTTATTTCTTTCCACCTACTAATGAGGTTGGCACCCGAAGCGAGTAGTACAGTAATTAAAGAAAGGACAGTTGCCTCTTTAACTGTGAGATGAATCAATATTTGAAAAAGTGGGATGGCTATGAGGGCCCCACCAGCTCCCGTCATTCCAATGATAAGACCTACTATTAAACCAATCAAAAGAAATAACACAAGCTTCTGCCTTGACAAATATAGATATTATAATATTATGTTTATGTAATATAGTCAAAAGGGTTTGAAATGATTAATGCAATTGTCGGCGGTTCTTTGATTGGCATTGCAGCAAGCATGATGCTTTTATTTAATGGGAAAATCACCGGCATAAGCGGAATTCTCGGGAGTTTTCTCAATCCTGAGATTAAGGACAGGAACTGGAGAATTTATTTTCTCTTAGGATTACTTTCTGGGGGACTTTTACTCCGATACTACGCTCAACCGGAAGTCTTTAGCATTCTTACTGAGGTGACCCGATTTGATTACATCATCGCCGGTTTCCTCGTTGGTTTCGGAACACTCTTAGGGAGCGGCTGTACTTCTGGTCACGGTGTTTGTGGGATTTCTCGCTTTTCCACACGGTCGTTAGTGGCAACGGGTCTTTTTATTTCTTCCGGTATTTTTAGCGCTTATATCTTTAGAATCTTCCGCGGTGAGTTTTGAAAGCACTGATAACATTTTTTGCTGGCGTTCTTTTTGCTCTGGGATTGGGAATTTCCGGGATGACACAGCCGCATATTGTAAGAGGATTCCACGATGTCACTGGTCAATGGGATTATCGTCTTTTGGGTGTCATGGTGGGGGCAATTGTTGTTCATGCTATTGCTTATCGGATCATATTGAGAAGAAAGTCTCCGATTTTTGAAACTAGTTTTTATCTTCCCACAAAAAAAGACTTAGATCGTCGCCTTGTGGGAGGTGCCATTATTTTTGGCCTAGGATGGGGTTGGGCAGGTATCTGCCCAGGTCCTGGAATCGTTGCTTTACTCTCAGGTGATGTTCGATTTTTTCTTTTTATCTTCGCACTCATTACTGGGATGCTCACTTTTCATCACATTGAGAGAAAATTTTTTCGCCAAGGATCTTTATGAATCAAAAGCTCATTTTTCATCAACTCTTTGAAAAGGATACTTCCACATTTACTTATATACTTGGTGATGCAGACTCCAAAGAAGCCATCATCATCGATCCCGTTGTGGAAATGGTTCAAAGAGATCTTCAGCTTTTGTCAGATCTTGATCTTAATTTAAAATATATTTTTGACACACATGTACATGCAGATCATATTACAGCTTCAGGAGAACTCCGAAAGAGAACAGGGGCAAAGATAGGTATTAGCTCTGCCTATGATATGGCCTGTCCGGATCTTCACATCGAAGATGGTCAGGAAATACAATTTGGCCGCTACACATTAAAGGCAATTCATACGCCAGGTCATACCTCCGGTTGCTTATCCTATCAAATTGAAAACATGGTTTTTACTGGTGATGCGCTTCTCATCAGGGGATGTGGGCGTACAGATTTTCAGGAAGGATCTGCCGAGAGGCTCTTTATCAGCGTGCGAGAGAAATTATTCTCACTGCCAGATGAAACTGTCATTTTTCCAGCGCATGATTATAAAGGATTTTCACAAACAAGTATTGGCCTTGAAAAAAAGTTGAACCCGAGATTAAATCTCAATGCCTCAAAAGATGATTTCATTCATGCGATGGCAAATCTTAATCTTGCCCATCCCAAAAAGATTCAAGAAGCTGTGCCGGCAAACATCTTATGCGGTTTACCTGCAAATTCGTCGTTCCAAAATATCGATTTAAATCAAGAGATACCATTAGTGACTCCAGAAACACTCCACACACAAATGGGTTATTTTAAGGTTATCGATGTCAGAGGAGCTGATGAGTTTAATAATGAGCTTGGACATATCCCGAATGCTGAACTTGCGACTCTCGGACATGCGCTTGAAGTGAAGCTTCATTCCGAAAATAAAAACCAGGATGTTATTTTCGTTTGTCGCTCGGGCAAACGCTCAGGTGAAGCTACCAGAATCGCTCGCAGTCTTGGGTTTCATAAAGTTTTTAGCCTCGATGGCGGGATGCTTAGGTGGCATGAACTCAGATTTCCCTTCCAAAGAGACAGGGGTGGGTCATAGGGCTTATTTTCAGTAAATACGCCATTGCCTGGCAACATCCGATAGCTTAATTCCCCCTCTTTTATTATTCTTTGTGAAAGAGGAATTCAGTGTGCTCAATCATATAATAAAAATGGCGTTGCGCCATCGGCTTGTTGTGCTGACGATGAGTCTTTTCCTGCTAGTCCTCGGAACATGGCAGGCACTTAATTTGCCGGTAGATGTTTTTCCTGATCTCAATCGTCCGGTGGTGACGATCGTCACAGAAGCACGAGGCTTTGCTCCAGAAGAAACAGAAACTCAGGTAACCATCCCGCTTGAAAACATTCTTAACGGGCTTCCTGGACTCATAAGACTCAGGTCCAGCAGTGCTCCGGGCATATCGATTGTTTATGCTGAGTTTGATTGGGGAACTGAAAACTTTAGAAACCGTCAGATTGTTGCCGAAAGACTCGAACTCGTTAAAGAGAAACTTCCCAATGATATCTCGCCGGTCATGGCACCGAGCTCATCTATCATGGGTGAGATTATGTTTATTGCACTGACTTCTCAGGATGGAAAAGTCAGCCCGATGGAACTGCGAACTTTGGCAGAATGGACTGTGCGGCCGCGGATTCTTTCGATTCCAGGTGTCAGTAATATTGTCACCATTGGTGGAGATCTGAAACAGTATCAGATCCTAATCTCTGCTGAAAAAATGCAGTCCAAAGGTCTCACGGTTGAGGACTTGAAACATTCTCTTTCCGAAATCGGTCTTAACACTTCCGGAAACTTTATTGATATCGGTGATAAAGAATATCTCATCCGCGCTCTCGGGAGAGTTGAGAATGTTGACCATATTAAAGAATCTTTTGTTGGCACTCATCTAGGAAATCCGGTTGCGGTTAAAGATATTGCTGAGGTCAAGATTGGGGCTCACACGAAACGTGGGAATGGCTCGGTAAATGGAAATGCTGCGGTCGTCATGAGCATTCAGAAGCAAGGTGTGGCAGAAACATTGGCCCTCACTCAATTAATTGAAACAGAACTCACGACACTAAGAAGTGCTCTTCCACCTGGAGTAGAAATCAAGTCAGATCTTTTCAAACAAGCAGACTTTATCGAGCACTCCATCGCAAACGTTCTCGAGGCACTTCGTGATGGAACATTCATGGTGGTGATTGTTCTCATGCTCTTCCTCTTAAACTGGAGAACGACACTTATCACTCTGACAGCTATTCCCGTATCTCTGGTATTAACTGCTTTTATCTTTCATTATTTCGGTATCAGTATCAATACGATGACTCTCGGTGGACTCGCAGTTGCAATTGGTGAATTAGTTGATGATGCTATTATTGATGTTGAGAACGTTCACCGACGGCTTTTTGAGAACAGGGAATCAGCCAATCCGAAAAACATCCTTAAAGTTATCTTCGAGGCGTCAAAAGAAATCAGAAACTCGATTGTCTATTCAACACTAATCGTTGTACTCGTCTTCATCCCGCTTTTCGCTCTTGGAGGCTTAGAGGGGAGACTATTTGCGCCGATGGGGCATGCCTACATTATTTCCATTCTCGCTTCTCTGGTTGTTTCTCTTACCCTCACACCCGTCCTTTGTTATTACCTGTTAGGTAGAGACACGACAAATCTTAAAGGTGACAAAGATGGATTCTTCGTCCGGTTTTTAAAGCACAGCGGAAAAAATATTCTTCACTCTACTCTTACTCATCCCAAGTCTGTTCTCTTTGGAACTGGGATTGCGGTGCTTATTGCTTTAGTAGCATTACCTTTCATGGGAAGAGATTTTCTTCCCACTTTTAATGAGGGGTCTGCAACTTTAGGGATTCAAGCGACTCCGGGAATCTCACTTGAGGTCTCTGACAGGAAGGGAAGAGAAGTTGAAAAATCTTTACTCACGATCCCCGAAGTGAAATCGACTACCCGCCGAGTGGGACGGGCGGAAATGGACGAACACGCTGAAGGAGTGAACTGGAACGAAGTAGAAGTTGATCTGAGGCAAAGTAAGAGAACCAAGGAAGAAATCTTTGCCGACATGCGGACGAAAATTAATTCCACGTGGCCAGAAGCTTTTGTGAATGTGGGGCAGCCCATATCCCATCGTTTGGATCATATGCTTTCAGGAGTCCGCTCTCAAATTGCGCTTAAAATTTACGGGCCTGACATTGTTGAACTCAGACGTTTGGGAGGAGAACTTTATCAAAAGATAAAAGACATTCCCGGCATCAAGGATCTGCAGGTTGAACCACTGGTTCAGATTCCTCAGCTCAAGATTTTTATCGATAAAGAGGAAGTCAGAAAGGCGAGGATGAGTGCGGGGACAATGGCAAAGGATCTTGAAGCTCTCCTGGGCGGTTATGAAGTGGGAAGTCTCGTAGAGGGGCAACAGATTCATAATATTATCCTGAGAC
>CANETG010000237.1 GCA_947440875.1 Bacteriovoracaceae bacterium | reverse complement strand
TCGTTACATCCAGGATAAAATTTCAAATGCGCTCGTGAAAAATGGTCACGTCGGATGCCTCAACCCATTCATGGTCTTTAATGAACTCGAATCGGGTCTTAAGCACCACGCGCTCATCAATTCTCCGGACGCTCTTGATCATTACAGAGAAATGCTCGCTGTTTGTCGTCAGGAGTATGAAGACATCGTGAAAAACGATGTGCAGAAAGCGATTTCGGTCGACGAGTCTGCGATCCAAACTCTCTGTGCCAATTACGTCGATAACGTCAAGGCGTACACACAGAAAGAAAAGATCCGTAACAAGTACTCCAATAAACTCGAAGAAGCGGATGAAAGATTCATGCGCTCTATCGAGGAGAAAATTGATATCCCTGAATCGCGTAAGGATGATTTCCGCCGCGAGCTCATGAACTACATTGGTGCTCTGGCGATCGAAGGCAAACAGTTCGATTACAAGATGAATGAAAGACTTCACCGCGCTCTGGAGCTAAAACTTTTTGAGGATCAGCGTGACACGATCAAGCTCACAACTATTATTTCAAATGTTGTCGATAAGCAAACCCAAGAGAAGATTGAAGTGGTCAAGAGCCGCCTCATCAAAAACTTCGGTTACTGCGATATCTGCGCAACAGATGCACTCAACTTTGTGGCCTCGATCTTCGCTAAAGGCGATTCGATTAAGTCTTAGGGAGTAGAAATTGGACCATCCAATTAAGCGCGACCATTCCAGATTCCGGAAGATTGTTAAGGGTAAAATCCGAGACAATCTTCGGAAATATGTTTCTCAGGGAAGCCAAATTATTCCTAAGGGAACTGATAAATTCACGGTGCCGATGCCGTCGATCGACATTCCTCGCTTCAAGTTCGGAGATAAGTCTCAGGGCGGAATGGGGCAGGGTCAGGGGCAATCAGGTGACCCAGTCGACGGACAACAAGATCCCAACGGTCAGCCTGGTCAGGGTGAAGCGGGAGAGGGTGAAGGAAATAAAGAGCTCGAAGTCGAGCTCTCACTCGAAGAACTCGCTCGCATTTTAGGCGACGAACTGGCCCTCCCGAATATTGAACCCAAGGGGAAGAAGTCCCTCCAAAGTGTGGTGGATCGTTACACGAATATCGGGACGACTGGCCCAGATTCCTTGAGACATTTAAGACGGACTTATAAGCAGGCGCTGAAGCGCCAGATTTCGATGGATACTTATGACCCGGAGAACCCGGCAGTCATTCCCATTCGCCGTGACTTCCGTTACCGCGCATCGGACACGAAAATTGAAATGCAGAACGCGGCCGTTGTGATTTACATGATGGACGTTTCGGGTTCCATGGGTGACGAGCAAAAAGAAATCGTGAGGACGGAATCGTTCTGGATCAACCTCTGGCTCAAGTCGCAGTATAAAGACATCGAAATTCGTTACATCATCCACGACGCCACCGCTAAGGAAGTTGATGAGAATACATTCTTTAGAACCCGTGAATCCGGCGGAACACTGATTTCCTCGGCGTACACTCTTTGCAAAGAGATCATCGAAAAGGATTACAATCCGAATGAATGGAATATTTATCCCTTTCATTTCTCCGATGGTGATAACTGGTCTGCTGATGACACGAAACTTTGTCTCGAACTTCTGGATAAAGTTATTCTCCCGGTTTCTAATAACTTCTGTTACGGCCAGGTAGAGTCTCGTTACGGCTCAGGTCAGTTCTACAAAGACCTGACGGCCAAGTATGGATCGGCCAATGAAAAGCTCACACTTTCCAAAATAAAGAACAAAGAGGGGATTCTTGATTCCATCAAAGAATTCCTCGGTAAGGGTAAGTAAATGAACCGCACGAAACCCATTTCAGGTGATCTCCTTAAACTGAAAGATGAAATCGAGGGTTACGCCATTGAATATGGTCTCGATTTTTTTCCGCAAGTTTTTGAAGTCTGCGATTACGATACAATTAACATTCTCGCAGCTCAGGGCGGATTCCCCTCGCGCTATCCGCACTGGAAGTTCGGGATGGATTACGATCAGCTCTCGAAGGGCTACGCCTACGGGCTTCAAAAAATTTACGAAATGGTGATCAATACCAGCCCTTGTTACGCCTATCTTCTTCAGGCCAATAACTGGGTCGATCAGAAAATCGTGATGGCCCACGTTTATGGACACAATGATTTTTTCAAAAACAACGCCTGGTTTGGCCATACCAATCGCAAGATGATGGATGTCATGGCCAACCACGGGACAAAAATTCGTCGCTACATGGAACGCTACGGGCATGATGCGGTCGAAAATTTTATTGATAAAGTTTTATCTCTGGAAAATCTTCTCGATATTAACGAACTCTTTGAAACGTCCGAACTACGACGCAGCCGTGCCGATCAGATCGTTCAACAAAACGTTGAAAACGAAGACGATGGGTATTTAATCGATGACCGTTCCGCAGCACTGAAGTCTTTCATGCGGACTCAAGCGCGCAAGGACAAAAAAGCTGAGAAAAAAGTTGATGAAGAAGAAATCACTGCTGAGCGCCCGCTGAACATTAGAACCAAAGATGTTCTGGGATATCTCATCCAATATGCTCCGATCGAAGAGTGGCAGGCCGACATCATCGGGATTCTT
Source organism: Bacteriovoracaceae bacterium (assembly GCA_947440875.1). GTDB lineage: Bacteria > Bdellovibrionota > Bacteriovoracia > Bacteriovoracales > Bacteriovoracaceae > Peredibacter. Next base: position 2,059 of record CANETG010000237.1, on the reverse strand, counting down.
CGCGAAGAGGCGTACTATTTCCTCCCTCAGCGCATGACCAAAATCATGAACGAAGGCTGGGCGTCTTATTGGCATTCTAAAATCATGACCACCAGAGCTCTCGACGCCTCTGAAATCGTAGAATTCGCCGACAAACACGCAGGTGTGATGGCGATGTCCCGCCAGAATATCAATCCCTACAAAGTCGGCATCGAACTCATGCGTGACATTGAGTACCGCTGGGATCGCGGGATGTTCGGGAAAGAATACAACGAGTGCAACAGCATGCCTGAAAAACTTCGCTGGGATAAAAAGCTGGGTCTTGGGAAGCAGAAAATCTTTGAGGTAAGAAAGTCGCACAATGATATTTCCTTCATCGATGAGTTTCTGACTCCCGATTTCTGTGAACGGCAACAGCTGTTCACCTATAAGTACAATCCACGGACCGGAAGATTTGAGATCGACTCCAAAGACTTCCAGGCGATCAAACAAAAGCTTTTGTCTCAGCTCACAAACTTTGGTCAGCCGATCATTGAAGTGGAAGACGGGAACTACATGAACCGTAAAGAGCTTCTACTGAATCATATTCACTACGGCGTGGATCTGGATGTGAATTTTGCCAATGAAACTTTGAGGAATCTCTTTGCGATCTGGAGACGTCCAGTCAATTTGAAAACGAAATACGAAGACAAAGAAGTTGTTTTTCACTTCGATGGGAAAGAATTCAAACCTCAAAGTTAAAATGATTTAAATCATGGACGACAGAAAGTTCGACAAGAAGTCCGCAGATGATTGGATCACCATGATTGAAGGTGAGGGTGAAAAAATCCGCGAGCAGGATATCTACCCCCGACTTAAGAAATGGATCTGGGATAATGATCTGACCAATGTTCTGGATCTGGGCTGTGGTCAGGGCGTTTGCTCGTCGAAAATGCCCGGAGATACGCTCTACACCGGTGTTGAGCCTTCACCTCATCTTCTTCAGAGAGCTAAAATTTTGTATCCCGAAAAGAATTTTATCAATGGATCAGCGTACAAGATTCCCCTTCCTGATCAATCTTTGGATGGTGTTTTCTCGGTGGCCCTTTGGCATCTACTCAGTGATCTCGATCGGGCAAGTAGAGAGTTGTCTCGTGTCTTAAGAGATGGAGGTCACTTCCTGATCATCACGGCCGATGCCAATCATGAGATCTGGCAAAGATCCCATGATAGACTTTTTCTTCACTCTGAAAACGAACTTTGTGAGTCGTGGAAGAAATACAATTTGAAGCCGACTTCTATTGGTGCCTTCCGTTGTTTTTGGTACTTTGAGGGGAGAAAAGTTTAAGCTTTGAGAAAGGTTTCGATTTTCTGTATGAAATTTTCCCACTCATTGGCAGTGAAATATTTCGAATGAAAAAGAATGTGATGATTCGAGAGTCCCCATTTTTGTTGAGGCCTCTCAAAGAAGACGACCTCTGCCTCAGGAGCCTTTTTCTTCCATTCCGATTTTAACCGTTGGGCATCAATCAATTCATCTTTTGGATCGAGTATGACCAAATTCGGAACTTCGACCGGATCTTTCGAATTCCTGAATCTCTCAATTCCCCCGAGAAGATTTAGGTATTCCCACACAAAAAGAGTCCTATGAAGCATGATCTCTTTCGGAGCAATACTAGGGATGGGAAGCTTGGGGTGAAGTGAGGATATCATTTTTCGGATCACATTTTCATTCCTCAAATAGAGAGCGGGTGCGAGAAAAACCACCCGTAGAGGAAGATTCTCCGTTCTCCCCATGAGCCAATTTGTAAAGAACAAAGCTCCTAGCGAATAAGCGACGGCGAGATAGGGTTCCTGCACATGGGGTCTGAGTGACTTATGAAAGCTCTTTAAAACTTCTTCAAAATTTCTGCCTTCAGCGCGAACACTTCCGTGTCCGGGGAGAGTGATACGAACGGTTGGGAAACCGCGATTTTTCATCACGTTCTCAAACTCATCCCAGGTCGTAGAATTATTATTGAGACCATGAAGGATGATGAGTTTTGGGAGCATAATTATTTGATGAGCTTGATCAATTTATCATCGAGCTCTTCAATATCCT
>CANETG010000236.1 GCA_947440875.1 Bacteriovoracaceae bacterium | reverse complement strand
TAAGTTTTGATTTCCACCTTCTGTTGATGGATCAGTATTACTACTTTGCATCGATGTCGCTTGCTCTACATCTGTCACAGTGCCCAGGGTCGCCGGACCATTAATACTGACTCCATTTTTCAGAGACTTTTCCACTCCTGGCCGAGCAAAAGCGGAAAGACTTAGGAGGAGTGCGAGGGTGGTTAAATATTTCATGATCCCTCCTTGAAATTGGATCAATGATTATTTTACGGAGGGAAATGTCAGGTTGATAGGAGCAGATGCTAAACGAAATAACTGATAAAAATGGAAATAAAAAAGGGAGCCACAGCTCCCTTTTTTATTATGCACTTACCGGATGACGGTACGTTTATTCACTTCGAGTTCTTTTTTACGAATACGAATACTCTTTGGCGTGACTTCCACCCATTCGTCCTCATCAATCCAGTCAAGTGCCCAGTCGAGCGTTCTGTTAGGAATCGGTGGAAGGATGATGTTTTCATCTTTACCGGCAGTACGAACTGACGTGAGGTGCTTTTCACGGCAAACGTTGATGTTGAGATCGTTCGGACGAGTATGCTCGCCAACGACCTGACCTTCGTAGGCCTGCTCACCCGGGAGGACGAATTGTTTTCCTGAGGCAAGTAAGTTGAAGAGTGCGTACGGAGTAATTTTCCCAGCGCGATCGGAAATGAGTGCTCCGTTCTGACGAGAAAGCATTTTCCCTACGTGGGGTTCGTATCCTACGAAGTAAGAAGACATGAGTCCTTGTCCCTTCGTATCCGTGAGGAACGTCGAGCGGTAACCGATGAGTCCACGCGACGGAGAATGGAATTCCATTCTCGTGCGGCCTTCACCGAATGGTGCCATCGCCTCAAGACGACCCTTACGAATCGCCATTTTTTCAGTGATCACTCCAGTTGATTCATTCGGAACGTCGAGGATAAGACGCTCGAACGGCTCATGAAGAGCACCATCAATTTCTTTCGTAATAACTTGTGGACGAGCAATCATGAGCTCGAAACCCGCGCGACGAATTTCTTCAAACACGATGGCCACCTGAAGTTCTCCGCGTGCTTTCAGAATGAAAACTTTCGGATCATTTGTCGGTTCATACTTGAGAGACACGTTCTTACGAATAGCATCGATGAGAAACTCTTCGAGTTTTCTTGAAGTGAGGTACTCACCTTCGCGCCCTGACATCGGAGAAGTAGAAACGGACACTTGAACGGAAACCGTTGGAGGTTCTACTTCGATACGTGGGAGCTGTTCCGGTTTTTGTGGATCGGCCAGAGTGTCACCGATATCCCCTGTTTCAAATCCAGAAATGATCGCAATCTCGCCGGCCTCTGCTGATTCAACAGTCGCCATTCCCAGACCTTCGAAAATCTGAAGAGATGTGGTCTTAAAAGTTTTCACTTTTCCGTCACGACCGATGTGAGCAATCTGCTTATTATTGAAAATCTTCCCACGCTGAATACGACCGACCATGAGAGCGCCGAGGTAGTTAGAGTAAGAAAGATTGGTCACAAGAAGCTGAGTCGGGCCTTCTTTATCGACAACGGGAGTCGGAAAATATTCGCCGACTAAGAAATCGAGCATCGGCTCAAGACTTCCTTCTCTTCTATTTTTATCAAGAGACGCGTAACCCGTGCGTCCCGAACCATACATGAAAGGAATATCGAGATCGATATCATGACCAGAGTGAGAAGCGATCTCCAGAAGGAGATCCTCTACATCTGAACGAACTTCATCGATCCGTTCATCAGCGCGGTCTACTTTATTGATGAACACAGCTACGCGAATTCCTCTTTCAAGAGCTTTTGAAAGAACGAAACGTGTTTGAGGGAGTGGACCTTCTGAAGCATCAACGAGAAGGAGAATTCCGTCGACCATCATGAGCGCGCGTTCAACTTCACCACCGAAATCGGCGTGACCAGGAGTATCGAGAAGATTGATCTTGGTGCCTTTCCAGCGAATCGCACAGTTTTTTGCTTTGATTGTAATCCCGCGCTCTCTTTCAAGATCGCCCGAATCCATCACACGTTCAGTGAGTGCTTCGTGGGCCGAAAAAAGGCCAGATTGTCTAAGAAGTTGGTCAACGAGTGTTGTTTTACCGTGATCCACGTGGGCCACGATGGCAATGTTCTTGAGGTTCATGAATGTCCTTAGCTATTGATTCTTGCGGTGGAGTTTAGCCAAGAAGAGTTGAAATGGCGAGTCAAACTTAAGCAGAAAGGACACAAAATACCCTATATAAGACTATTTCTCCGATTTTATGCAGTCCGAGACCGGAAACCTTCTTACTTGGTCTCTTTATAACCGAATTCTTTTTCTAGAATACTGAGCGCACATTTTACTCCGTCCACACCTGCGGAGGTGATTCCGCCCGCATATCCCGCCCCTTCACCGCAGGGATAAAGTCCCTCGTGTGAAATTGAAACGAGAGTCATCTTATCCCGGAGAATTGTCAGAGGGGCTGAAGTTCTCGTTTCAGGAGCAATGAGAAGTGCTTCTTCTGCAACAAATCCAGGAATGTCGCGGTTAAAATGCTCGAGACCTTTTTTTAAGTGCTGAATAACAAATTCCGGAAAGATTTTTCTTATGTCGGCCTTGAATATTCCAGAAGGAGATGAGGTTACGGGAAGTGGTTTGTCGTTCAACTTTCCATCCATAAACTCTTTCACTGTCATCGCTGGGAGCTCTCTTCCAGTGGCTTTTTCTTTGGAGAGATTAAAAGCTTTCTTTTCGATATCATGCTGAAACCGAAGTCCCGCCATGAGATCTTTATCTTCGAGATCTGTTTCCGTTTTCACTGAGACAACAAGAGCAGAATTTGACCAAGGTGAGTTCCGAGCATAATTGCTCATCCCATTGACAACGATTCCTTCTTTTTCTGTTCCCGATGAAAGAACGTATCCACCAGGACACATACAGAAACTATAAACTCCGTGGTCGGTCCATTTGTCATGCCATGAAAGTCGATACCGAGCCGAGCCCATATCAGGAGCTTCGCGAAACTTCCCATGCTGAAGCTCATCGATATACCGCCTCGAGTGTTCGATCCTCACACCGACGGCAAAATCTTTTGCCTTCATCGCCACATGAATCTCTTGGAGATGCTCGTAAATGTCTTGCGCTGAATGACCGGTCGCTAAGACGACGTGATCCGAAAAAATTTCTTCTCCCGTTGAGAGTTTCACTCCGATCACTCGATTTCCATCGGTCAGTATTTTTTCTAATTTCGTATTGTATCGGATTTCACAATTCTGATCTTTTAACCACTGGGAGATTTGAGTGATGATAGTACGGATTTTATTTGATCCTAAATGCGGATTAGATTCATAAGCGGTTTCCGGTGGGGCGCCGAACATGACAAATTTTTCCATGACGTAGGAAACGAGTTCTGACTTGATTCTTGTGATGAGTTTCCCATCGGAATAAAGTCCCGCACCACCAGCTCCGTAGCAAACATTTGTTTCCGGATCGAGTTCACCGTAGCGCCAAAATTTTGCAATTCGAAGCATCCGTTTACTGGCGTCTTCCCCTCTTTCAATAATGAGCGAAGAAACACCTTGTTCCGCTAATCTGACGGCACAGAAGAGTCCACCCGGGCCCGCACCAATGATGATCGGCTTTTTTTCGAGACTTGAAAAACGCGGCAGTTTTTCCGCTTCAAGGTAGGCATCATCCTTTCCGGTCAATGCATCCAAAATATAAAGGTAAACAGGTTTCCTCCCACGTGGAGCACCCCGAGCATCAAGACTCTTCGAGATCGTTCGGAATGATCTGATTTCTGGATACTGTTTTTTTACGTGTTGGTTGAGATCCACATCAAAAGGGAGCTCAAACTGGTACTTTTTAGACATATAGTTATCTGGCTTTTACATTATGCAACATGGAAAATCAAAGACAATCATAATAAGATGTTACCCTATGACTATGAAGGCTGGTTTTCTCATTATTGCGAGTGAAGTCCTGAACGGTAAGATCAGTGACGTGAATAATCAAGCACTCGCCCATTACCTCCGTCACTACCACGTTGAGATTGAGAAGACTGTCATCGTCAAGGACACCCAGCAGGCGATTCAGAAAGCTCTTAAAGACCTTCTCGAGGAATGTGATTTCATCGTGACCTCAGGAGGTCTTGGACCCACCCGGGATGATCTTACCAAGGAAGCCATCGGATCTTATTTTGGACGACAAAATATTTTTTCGGAAGCGGCAATGAAAATTGCTCACTCTAACTATGAACGTTTTGGAAGAGTCTATGCCGGAAAAGATCATGGGTACTCTTATTTGCCTGAAGGTTTCGTTGCTCTTGATAATCCTACCGGATTTGCACCAGGTTTATTTTTCGAAGAGAACGGAAAATATATTTTAAGTGGCCCCGGAGTTCCGAGAGAGTTTCGAGGAATTCTTGAATCACACCTACATCGCTTAATTCTCTCAAAAAGTGTCAGCCAAGAAGTTTACCGATTAGTGAATATCCGGACAAAAAAAGTCCCCGAAGAAAAAATATTCGGCGAAGTCGATCCCACCCTGTGGGACAAGCTCGAAAAATACGGAAGTGTCAGTTCTCTTCCTAATTATTTAGGTGTGGATGTTGGAGTCAAAATTTCTGGTAATTCCGAAGAGGAACTCAGTCGGAAAGAAAAAGAAATCATCGAGATCATCAATCGCTCCCCTATCCGGAACTCTGTCTGGC
>CANETG010000235.1 GCA_947440875.1 Bacteriovoracaceae bacterium | reverse complement strand
TTTCAATCTAGGCCTTGAACAAAAAAACATTCAGCGGCCTCAAGGATAGTTCGAACACTTAATCATATGTGAACATATGGCACGGGGAAAAGGATGGAAATTTTTCCTAAGAAGAATGTGTGCAGAGAAATTGTCTCGAGAAGAGAAGATAATAAGGATAGTGAGTGGCCAGAGTTGTATGTAGAGGTTTGAAGTCGCAATTTGCGACATTAAAGATTCTTGCTTCAGATTTTTTTCTAGTCCAGAAGCAATTCGATTTCGAAAATAAATTCAATTCAAAGAGTTACTAATCGTCAATTCGACTCAGTCATAACTAGTCTTTGAACTTTTCAAAGGAGTTACCAATGAATGAAATGAGCTTAGAAAAGATTGAAAAGATGATTTATGTTATTCGCGGTCAAAAAGTAATGTTGGATAGCGACCTTGCCAGTCTGTATGGAATAGAGACAAAAGTTTTAAATCAATCGGTAAGAAGAAATCTGAAACGTTTTCCTGAGGACTTTATGTTTCAACTTACTTCAGAAGAGTATTTGGTTTTGAAGTCACAAATTGTGACTTCAAAACTGGGAAGTGGAGGAAAGCAAAAGCAACCTTTGGTTTTTACGGAAAATGGATTGGCGATGTTGTCAGGTATTTTGAATAGTGAAAGAGCAATTAGCGTCAACATTTCCATAATGAGGACATTTGTCCGACTGAGAAGTTTTTTAGCCATGGAATCTGGATTGTCCGAAAAGATGGACAAGCTTGAACGTAACACTAACCATCTTTTCAAAATCGTTTTCGAGAGACTGGACTCACTTGAAGAGATATTACCGGAGCATCCTAAAGATCGGAAAAGAATAGGTCTAAAGTCCAAAGGTGATTAACTAAAAATCTTGAGGTAGCAATTTGCGACCTCAAGATGCTCTGCTTTACACGTTCATTTGAGGGAGGCAAACATGAACCCTTTCTTTACCTTTCATAAGCCTTCGCAGCTTACCCTTATTTGGACTTAGTAAATCTGTAATTTTTCGATATTGATGAATTCGGAACGAATCCTCCATCATGAAAATAAAAGAAGCCTGTCGCAGAAAAGTCATGTGACATTATCGCCCCGCCTTTAAAGTGACAAAATCCCCCCTAACTTAAATAATTTCATCAAACTGTCTAAGTCTTAAACACTCTCGAGCGTAAAAAATTCTTACCCCCCTGCGGTTACCTGAGAAAATATTCAATAATCATTCAACACCCTTTCTGGAGCTCTTATGAAGTTTTTACTTCCCTTTCTTCTGTTATCTATCGCCGCTGCCGAGGCCAAGGATTGTTACAATGGGGGAAGCGGGCTCTTTAGCATTTGTGTCGGTGATCAATTGATCAATCAGAATCCGGCCAACGAGCAGGAGGTGATTGGGGTTCTCAAAAGATATAATAAAGACAAGTACAGCGATTACAACGCCGAAACTCATTTCCCCTCTGGCTTGGTCAAAACAAACATGTTTATCACAAAGCTTGTGCGCTCCCTTCAGTGCGCCGAGCTCGATTCTCAGAAAATTTGTGTGGGAGATGTCGTTAAGACGAAGCGTTCTGAAATGGATCCGGATAATTCTCTCAAAGTGACTCATATTTTAGAAACCTCCGGCTGGTCGGGAAAAAAAGACACTCTCTATTTTGGATATGATAAAAACGGTAAATTCGGCACCAGCCCTTTTGTTGTCATCGACCAGGGAAGTGTTCCCGGTTTTCCTGCACTTAATTTTGGAGACAGCATCCCAAGAACCAACGGAACTCTCGTTCGCTATGGCGTGAGAGACGGAGAATATGAAATTAAAATCCCCGGCGAGTATCATACAAAAATTCTGTCCGCGGATCAGTTACGCGCCAGACTTGGCGAAACTGAAATGAAGATTACTCAGGAAAGGAGCGATCTTTTTGATCGCGGATATGTGCCGAAAGATCAAAAAGTTCTCTTCGAGCGCTACAAAGGTTTTTTAGAAAGAGAGTGTCAGAATATTTTTAGAAACTCGAATGGAATTGTGAATTCATTTCCGATCATTGAAGTCACAGACATCAGTGTTGAGATCCAGAATACTAAGAACAACACCCAGTTTATGATTGGGGCAGAATGCTTGCCGCTTCCGATTCCATGGATTTATAAATCAGCAACGATTCAGTATAAGGCTTCAGGGATATGCAAATTTAATGGTTTTAGACTGAGCCCCTCTGACTGGACAATCCTCCAATAATTACTGAACAGGTCGATCCAAACCATGATCCATGCTAAAAGCCGGATCTCAGTCTTGGAGAAGCTTATGGAAGTTTTCAGAAAACGTGCACCTAAAGAGAAACAGCCCACAGGCAGGGCCCCACAATGGACCAGTGAATATATGTTCATGGTTGCTGGGAAAGTCGTAGAAGAAGGAATGACTTATCGTGAAGCCGCTAAGACCTTCAATGTTTCGACTGGATCTGTAGGCTCTTGGGTAAGAAAATATAAAAAAGGCACCTTGAATGCTACCACCAAAGGGGTTGAGCCTTCTGACGAGCTAAAGATCTTTCGTCTTGAGGAGCAGGTCAAAGACCTGAAAGGAGAAATTGGAGACTTGTATCTCCAAAATCAACTTTTAAAAAAAGCCCTATATCACTCTCAGCAGAAGAAAAAAGACAATTCATCCGTGATCACCTCCGCGAATTTGGCTCAGTTTCAAAAGGGTGCAAAGTAATGGGCATTCCTAAGTCTACTTACTATTACCAATCCTATGATTCCTCAAAGGAGTACTCAGATTTCGAAGTGAGGGACATGATAGAAAAAATTCATCAAGAGTTTCCGGCGTATGGTTATCGTCGTGTTTATCACCATCTTCTCCGTCGTAAGATAAGGATCAACTCTAAGCGCTTGAAGCGCATTATGAAGGAATATGAACTTTATACGTGTCTAAAAAAGTGGATGCGACCTCGTGGAACTCACAGCGGCCTGAAACTTCGGTACCCAAATCTCATTACAGGGAAGAAGATCACGGGCCCGAACCAAATTTGGGCAACAGATGTAACCTACATCAAACTTCGTTATCAATTTATCTACTTGTCGGCAGTGATCGATCTCTACACACGAAAGATCGTTGGCTGGTCCTTGTCTGAAAGTTTGACTCATGACTTTTGCCTCGAATCTATGCGAATCGCTGTTAGCAAAGAGAAACCTCCAAAGGGAGTCATCCACCACTCCGACAGAGGAGTCCAGTACGTTTGCGAACCTTATGTTCATTATCTTTTGGAAAATGGCTTTGAGATATCGATGTCCAGACCAGGAGTGCCTGAAGAGAATGCTTTTATCGAATCCTTTTTCAAAACGCTAAAGAAAGAGGAAGTATATGTCAGGAAATATCAAACTGTGAAAGACGTATTAAATAGCATTCCCAGTTTTATCGATGAGGTCTATAATAGAAAAAGGTTGCACTCATCTCTTGGGTACATGAGTCCGGAAGAGTATGAGTGCAAGATAAAGAGTTTAAAAATTACCGATCGACCTGTTCAGAAAATATGGGGTCGGAGCGTCTAGTCCAAAGGGCTCAGTCCAGTTTTGAAGCGAAATAATGGATGGATTCAGCTCTCTAATATTGACAGGCCTAGAAACCAGAAGGCCGCCCCTGAGGGCGGCTTTCTGTTAGAGAAATCTCTTCAGGACTTATTTCTTCTCGTAACGTGTACAGTAGTCATTCCAACCACAAGTCGTATCCGTATAACAAACAGAACCCTAGGAATCAGTTCCGCAGCCTGTGCGGGAGTCACACTCCCAATGCTCAGAGTACTCAACACATGTGTGAGTGGCTGAGAACCAAATCGCGTAGCTAACAACTGTAACGACGAGAACAACCAGTCCTCCTGTGAGGAGAACGTCGCCGTTCCATGAAGCACCTCGAGCGCCCATTCCAGAAGAGATGTCTTTTAGAACAGAAGTAAGCTCCGCTGAGTTCTTAACGTTACCGACAAGGTTAAGCTTGAGTTTGATGGCCTCAACAGTTTGCTTATTTGCAATTTTCTTCTCAGGAAGTGCGATGATCTCTTTCTGCTTCAGACCTTTTTCCTGAATGAGCTTGCCCATTTGAGCAAAGAATTCCTGAGCCTTAGCGTCCTGGAACTTCTGGTCTTTCTGGTCCTGAGACATCTTTCTACTGTCATGAATATTCATGGGCCTTCGCATTTCGTACTTGATTTGGTTAAGGGCGGCAATAAGTTAATGTTTTTGAAGATTTCTGATCGGATTCTCTAATTTGAAATAAAAGAAGTGGCGGTTGATTATTTAGACAAAAAATAATGCAAAAAAGAGATTAAGACGGATTATTTTCTTGTATAGTGAAGACAAAATAGGAGATCCCATGCGTATTTTACCACTCATCATTTTTTCACTTTTCCTCGTATCGTGTTCTTCAACTAAGAAAGAAAAAGAGGCGGTACATGAAAAAGTCGCCACCAGTACGATTAATAATTCGCAAAGCCTTAGTGCAACGATTGAAGAGCACATTGAAAACTCCAAGACTCTCTCCGATGCTCATAAGACTGAGTTGAGAGAAGTGCTCAAAGAAAACAAGAGACTCGCCGAAGAGCTGATGGCCTTGTCATTTCAAAATCGTGGAGTCCTCATCCAAGAGCTTCTTACTGGTAAGTCCACCCCGCAGAGAGTGAAACTCCTTGAAAGAGAGATTGAGCGCATCGAG
>CANETG010000234.1 GCA_947440875.1 Bacteriovoracaceae bacterium | reverse complement strand
TCAAAAGATATTTTCTGGGTGATGATCAAATCAGTGCCCGTTGGTACGAATGCAATGACATCGATGAGAATTGGGAGAATCACACCATTTACTCCATCACCGAAAAAACGCCTCATGGAAGAGACATCGCCGAGAGAAATAAATTTTTCGCTGTTCGCGCACAATCAATATTCTCTGAGATCTATCAAAAAGAATCTGTTCCTGATCATTTGATTCATGTCACATGCACAGGATACGTTTCTCCCAGTCCGGCGCAGAAATATTTTGCAGGAAAAGAGAAGTCTCCTGAAATCACTCACGCTTATCACATGGGTTGCTATGCTTCGATGCCAGCGGTGAGATTGGGTGAAGCCTTTGTGAAAGGACGATCTCTCGAAGTCGATATCATTCACACTGAAATGTGTAGTCTTCACATGGATCCCGAAACCGTGAGTCCTGAACAAATGGTCGTGCAAAGTTTATTCGCCGATGGCCATATTAAGTACCGACTCTCTCCGAAGCCTCAAGGAACATCGCTCAAACTTCTTTCGATTCTTGAAGTCATCGTGCCGAATTCTGCAGATGACATGACCTGGATTCCAGGTCCTTACGGAATGAAAATGACTTTGTCTCGTGAGGTTCCGGTGAAAATCGCGGGTGAGCTCATGCCTTATCTCATGCAGCTTTCTCAGAAAGCGGGTTTTGAATTTCCTCAGCTTGTTAAAAACGCCATTTTTGCGATCCATCCTGGTGGACCAAAAATTGTCTCCGGAATTCAATCTCTTTTGGATTTATCTGATGAGCAGGTCGCCAGCAGTAAAAAAGTTCTCTATGAAAGAGGAAATATGTCATCGGCGACTTTACCGCATGTCTGGGCAGATATTTTAAAAAATAATCCTAAGAAGGGGACTCCTGTTGTGGCATTGGCGTTTGGTCCGGGGCTTACGATGATTGGTTGTATCTTCGAGGTTGTCTGATGCTTTACTTGCCGTTTGTTCTGCAGGGATTGGTGATGGTGGTGGATGAGTTCATCCTCCATGAGAAAAGACGTCTTCAGACTTGGGAAAGATATGGGCATCCGCTCGATTCTCTGTCGGTACTTCTCGCGTTTCTTTTTCTCATGAATTTCCCTTGGTCGCCGGTTAATCAAAATATCTATATTGGGATTTGTGTCGTTTCTTGTCTCTTCATCACGAAAGATGAATTTGTTCATTACGAGCAAAGTAGTGCTTTTGAGCACTGGCTGCATGCCCTTTTATTTCTTCTCCACCCAGTGACCTTTTGGTGCGCGGGCTTGATTTGGAAAGAAAATCCAAGTGACAGTTTTATTCGCATCCAGACCTTCGTGATCTTCTTCTTTATGGTTTACCAAATTATCCGCTGGAGTTCTGTATGGCAGAAATTGATAACTCGATCTACGAAACCCTAGGCGAGAGATGGTACGAAGCTTGGGATGACCCCGTCGCACTCCTTCGGTCCGAGGCGAAGATAAAGCATCCTTGGATTCTTAAAAAAATCCGCGTGCAGTACGGAGAATCTAAAGTAGGGATCCTTGATGTCGGTTGTGGCGCGGGTTTTCTCACGAACGAGTTTGCGTCTCAAGGTTATCCAGTCACGGGTGTGGATCTTTCCCCTGAGAGTCTTAAAGTCGCGCACAATTACGATAAAACAAAGTCAGTAAAATACCTCACGGCCGATGCGCTAAAACTTCCTTTTCCTGATAACAGTTTTGATGTCGTAACCTGTATGGATTTTCTCGAGCATGTGAAAAATCCGCAGTTATACGTTGGTGAGATCTCACGGGTACTTAAACCTGGGGGAATTTTCTTCTTTCATACGTTCAATCGAAATCTCCTTTCTTGGTTACTCATCATTAAATTTGTCGAGTGGCTGGTGAAAAACACGCCTAAAAATATGCATGTGATTAAGCTCTTCATTAAACCATCCGAACTCGCAGGCTTTTGCCGTGATGCCGATTTGGAAGTAGGAGAGATGACCGGGATTCGCCCGGTACTTAGTTCCATTCCTGTCAAAAGTCTATTTTCAGGTATCGTCCCTAAGTCATTTAGATTTGAGCTCACGAGTTCGCTCCTTCTTTCTTATCTCGGGTGTGCTCGAAAGACTTTGAAGTAATCGATCTGTAATTATTACAAATCTCTAGGCCAACTCAATTCTCCTTGATGTATTGAACTCTCGTTTGCAAATTTAAATGGTTCTGTTCGAAACCAAAAAATCTTTTTCTACCAAGGAGAAAAGAATGAAATTTATGTCCGTTATTCTCGCTATGACACTTTCTATGAACGTGTTCGCGGGTTCAGTTGTCGAGCTCGAAAAAAGCCTCAATGATTATCACTACGCGCTTACTGTAGAGTGGGATCAAAAAGATGCAGCTTTCTACGATGCTCAATCAAAAGTGTTTTTTACTAAGATGGCCCAACTCATCAAGGAAGAGGGTCTTTCTCAAGCTGAAGTTCTAAAGCTTGCTGAAGCAAAAATGGATAAAAAATCTGTTGAAGCTCTCAAATTTAAGTTCAGTCTTCTTTCAAAAGGTTCTTCAGCTGAAGAACTCGCTCAGACCATCAAAGAATCTTCGAAGAATCTTTATGCTCAGGGTGCTTCTTGGAATGGCGAAGCGCTCATCCCGGTAGCCGCTGGTCTGGTAATCGCTGGTCTGGTTGGATACGCGATTTGGTTTGCAGTCACTCACGAGTGCGTTGCTTATGAAGAACGTTACGTCTGTAACACATACAATAACTGCGGCGGATACGCTGGATACAATGATCCATACTACGGTGGTGGATACTACGGTGGATCTTGCCACGGCTACAACACAGGTTACACAACTTGTGGATATCAAAATGTTTGTACTGATTACGCTAAGAAGTAATTAAGATTTTTCTTGCCGAAAGGTGCCAGTTTGGCACCTTTCGGTTTCATCCTGACACCGAATTCTCAAAAAAAACTCACACTGAATAATCACTCTTTATTTCTTACTTCTGATATTGGTATGTAGCTAAGAACGCATACAAGTCTCTGGGAGGAGAACACCTATGAAAAAACTTTTAAGTTTATTACTCGTTCTTTGTTTTTCAACAAACGTCATGGCCGGATCCACTTTTGGTCTTGAACGCGCGATGGACGAATATCAATTTGCTCTCACTGTCGAATGGGATCAGAAAGATCAAAAGTTTTATCAGGCGAAAACAGACGCGTTCTTTGCTGAGATGGCCAAGCTGATCGCCAAAGACGGTCTCTCCCAAGAAGAAATTCTTTCTGTTGCTTCAAAGAAAATGTCGAACAAAACACAGTTCGAAGCTCTTAAACTTAAACTCTCTCTCGTTGGAAAAGCCCCGAGCAGTTCTGAACTCGCCAGCGTTCTTCAATCAAGTGTGAAGGACATGTATCAGAGCGGAGCGAGTTGGAACGGAGACGCAGTTCTTCCCGTTCTTGGTGGACTCCTTGTTGCGGCCTTGATCGGTTATACAATTTGGTTCCACGCGACTCATGAATGTGTTGCCTTTGACCAGCGCTACGAATGTGACTCGTACACTGAGTGTGATTCTTTCGGTGACTACTGCTACACAGAAGAGTCTTGTGGATACAATAGCTACTGCACAGAATACGTAAAAAAATAATTTCTTAATTTTTTTTTTAGAAAGAATTTGGGTCTAATTCGGCTTCGGACAAAGTAAATATTAACCTCGAATGCTTTGACCGGATGAGGGGGCCCCAATGATGAGGCCCCTTTTCTTTTAAGCTTTTCTGATACTTAGAGTGAAAGTTTCTTCTTCGATCTCATGGGGCATGGGATTCACGAGTGGGGCACTAGAAACAGTCCCTTTTGTCATGAGTGTCTCTGAACCAATATGAGCCTTAAACTTCTCAAAAATCCGCGCCAGATTCTCTGTGGTATGGACCGTGACTTCAATCCGGTCAGAGACATTGAGATTGGCATCTTTTCTCGATTTCTGAATCCGGTTCACGATCTCGCGAGCAAGCCCTTCATCGACGAGATCCTGATCAAGTTTGCAATCAAGATCAATCGTCACGAACTTATTTGTGAACGCCTGGGTTCCAGGCTTGGTATTTCTCTGGACGAGAACTTCCGAAGCATCAAAGTCCACACCATTTAAAATAACTTTCCCACCATTCTCAATTTTTAACACGTCAGCTGAAGGAAGTTTTTCGATGAGTGCCTTGTAAGCCCCCATTTCTTTACCAAGCTTTTTCCCAAGAACCGGAAGATTCGGTTTCGCTGAAAGAACGACGTATTGATCTTCTTTCGTGGAGTACGATATCGCCTTGACGTTGAGCTCGGTTTTGATGAACTCTTCGAGCTTACTCATCTCCGTCAGGAGTGCCTGATCCTGGTGAATGATGGTGAGAGTTCTGAGGGGAATCTTCACTTTCACGTTTTCATTGGTCCGTTTCTGGCGACCAAGGATCACTACCTGTTGCATGCGATCAACCGCAAGTTCAAGAGTTGCTTTGATCATTTTTTCATTGGATTCAGGGTACGAAGCCAGGTGCACGGACTCTTCAGTTTTTCCACCGAAGGTTTTAAGCTCCTGGTAGATGTAGTCAGAAAGGAACGGGGCAAACGGCGCCATCATTCTTGAGAGGGACTCAAGTGTCGTGTAAAGAGTCGCGTACGCGGCTTGTTTATCGGCCGACATGCCTTCTTCCCAGAAACGACGACGGTTTAATCTAATGTACCAG
>CANETG010000233.1 GCA_947440875.1 Bacteriovoracaceae bacterium | reverse complement strand
TTTCTCGGCGGGGGACGTGCTCGACGGAATGATGATGAGAGATTTTATCTCGCCGCATTTTGGATCAAAATATGAGTATCAGTTTCCTGGTGGATCGAATGTGCTTCAGTTTCCCAGAGGACTACTCAAGCTCATGTGTTCGCCGGCGCACATTACGCATTTGCGTGAGCGGGATACGTGGGAGTTTCTTCAGCACATTAATAAATTTGCACTCTCGGATCTGGATAAGACGCGGATGCAGAATCTTTTTAACCTGGTTGAGTGTCAGCTCGGGTTTCCGCTTTTTAATGAGATTGAGAAAGTGAAGATCAAGCTGGGAAACGAAAAAGTCGTCCCATTTAAGTTCCATACAATGGGTGTGGAGATTTCGGAGAGTGTGGATGTGCTCGATTACCGCGGGAGTGTCGCGCCCACGGTTGAAGACATCATGAATACGATGATGGAAGTGTTTACGCAGTCAGGGAAGACACCATCTGATGTGGCGCAGGTTTGCCTCACGGGTGGGACGAGTCAGTTTCCGATGATTAAAGAGAAGCTCGCGAAGGTGTTTGGGAAAGAGAAGTTGGTAGAGTTTAATATCTATCATTCAGTGGTCAATGGTTTGGGACAATTTGGGATCAATAGATTGTGAATGATGAGCAGCGATCTCTTTGAATTTACAATAATCATAAATACCGTAAAAATTAAGGTCTTTGTGCTATAATGAGATAGGTTTGAATCTATAAACCATAAATTATACGGTATTTATGCAATTTCACGACTCTCGATCTCATAGAGAAATACTCATGAGAATCGCCCTTGAACAAGGCGGTCTTTTTACAGCGGATCAGGCCATTCAGAGTGGTTATGATCAGAAAAACCATCACTACTATGTAAAGACGGGCCAGTGGGAAAAAGTTCGGAGAAGCATCTACCGATTTCAACCGATAGAATCAGAGCTGAGCGAGTATTGGCTTTGGTATCTGTGGTCTGAAGGAAGAGAGAAAAAACCTTTGGCCATTTTTTCTCATGAGACTTCTCTTGTCTTGTACGGACTCACAGATTTGAATCCTTCAAAGATCCATTTATCTGTTCCAAAAAAATTTAGAAAAGGAAGTGAGATTCCAAAGGTTCTGGTTTTGCACAAACAGGATATTCCTATTTCAGATGTAAAAACTATTCTCGGCTTGAGAGTAACGAGTGTTCTCAGAACGCTTCTTGATCTGGTAGAGGAACATACAATTTCAGATGAGTTCATCGAGCAAGCCACTAAGGAAGCACTTGAGAAAGGACACATATCGAGAACTGATCTTAAGAAGCATGAGAAGCTGGCGAGGTATGCAATATGAGACCTGTTGATAAGTACAAGTCAGCTCAAAACTTCCGGAGTGCTTTGCAAGAGAGGCTAAGGTTTTTATCTGGGAAAGAAAGCATCGATCCATTGAGGCTTTACCGCCAAGTTGGGTACACCCAACTTCTTGCGAGACTGTTCAAAAATAAAGATATTCCATGGGTATTAAAGGGTGGGCATGCACTGGAACTAAGGCTTCAGGAATCGAGGGGCACGAAGGACATTGATCTTTCTCTAAGAGACATGAAGTTTTTCAAAGGCAACGAAAGTGAGCGAATGGGAGCGATTAGAGAGGCATTGATTGAAGCCAGTCGCATTGATCTGGGAGATTTTTTTGAGTTTCTTGTCACAGGTCCTAAATCTGAATTAGATTCGGCTCCATATGGGGGAGCAAGATTTCAGATTGAAGCACTTATCGATGGAAAACGATTTACCATCTTTGATTTAGATATCGGAATAGGTGACGTTTGGATTGAGCCTCATGATGAGTTGGAGATGAGAAACCTTTTGGAGTTTGCCGAATTTGAAACTCCAAAGGTCAGTGTTATCTGTCTAGAGCAACATTTGTCTGAAAAAATTCATGCTTACACTTTGCCACGGGAAAATGAGAACTCCAGAGTCAAAGATTTTGTGGACATCTACCTGATACTTAAGAAAGAGATTTTGGATCCCGTATTATTTAAACGATGCCTCTCAGAAACTTTCGAACGTAGAGCTACTCATAATATTCCTAGAAATCTAGAAGTTCCACCTCTGAGCTGGGCACTGCCTTTTAAAGCATTTGGGATAGAAATTGAAATGCTCGATTGCCATCATTTCATATCCAAGTTTTGGATAAATCAGTTTAGTCTCTAGTCGCCAAATATTTTCTCCTCCATAACTCACATTCTGGTTTGGTCATAGCCTAATTTTATGTTGCTAGGAATATGCACTTGGATGCATATGCCCTTGGAGGTATAATCAGGTCATGGGATATCAAGAAATAACATGAGAAAGAAATCGAAAAGGCATGAATCTGATTTTTTTGTGCATGCCAAGAAAAGATTGGGGAAAGAGGCTTTTGACCGTGCGATTAAAAAGGGCCAAGAAAAGAGCTTCGAGCTTCGTCTCAGAATGGCGCGTGAGTTGGTTGGTCTCAACCAAACGGATCTTATAGGGATGACCCAGCCAGAGGTTTCCAAAATTGAAAAGCGTAAGGACCTAAAAATTTCTACGCTAGAAAAGTACGCCAGGGCGATGGGGATGAGAGTTAAGATCAGTCTTGTTCCTGAAGATGATGAAGATCAACAATTTGCGATTTATGGCCAAGATTAGTTTCAAGAACAGCATTTATCAGAGCGTAGTTAATGGTCTTTCCAAGTTTTCAGTAATACAATCTCCGGATGAATGACTCTAGGCATCCCGGACGGAGCCGGCACGGCAGACACCGTGGACCGCGTCCTCAACCGACGGGACCCCTTAGCCTCGAGCAAAGATGTGTTCGGCAATTTCCGAAACCGTCTCTTGCGCGTGGGCGACAATATTTTTCGAGTGGTCGGGTCTTAGATCCTTCCTGGGACGGGCAACAGTGCACGCTCTATGTGCACGGGCAGGGGGGAGACTATCAAACGAGTTTTGATTTCTCTCGCGTCTTGGAATTTAATGAGCTTCTCGCGTTTTGCGAGTGCCCCGCTTTTGAGCGCGGACCCTTGTGTAAGCACCTCTGGGCGTCGGTCCTGCAGATTGAAAAATCCTCTCCGCCGCAAAATATTCCTGCCAGCGATACGCTGAAAATTCATCGCGGAAGAAATGGGGGAACAAAAACCCATCGGGGCCCGGTCGCTCCGTGGAAAGACCGTCTGAATCAGCTTCAGGGAAAAATCACTCAAACGGGTGCCTTGGCGTTTATTGGTCCCACTGCCGCCTTTGTGATTCAGGTCACTGAAACCGCGGCGTCTGGAAAACTCGTCATGGATCTTTGGGCGAGAAGCAGAAATCCGCGCGGAGAACTCGGGCCCCTTCGCCCAACCCGCATGGCCAAAGACGGACTCGCTGAATACGGCGAAGTCTTTGACCAGGAAATCTTATCCACACTCCTGAGAACCTCTAATCCACAAAGTGGCAAGGCCACCACGCGCTTCACGCTTGATTCTGTGATCGAGGGACATGTGATCCCGCTTCTCGCTAACGCTGGAAAACTCTTTCTCTCCCGCTCTGCCAACGGCTCTCCGGATTCAGCTGAGAGGCCTTTGAGATTTGACCGCGAAGCTCCTTGGACTCTAGATCTGAAACTCAGAGCGGATGGACCCGAATATTATATTCTCGAAGGCACCATCAAACGCCTCACCGAAACTCGCTCCGTGACCGCACCTCTGGCGATCCTTCGCGGAGGATTTCTCATTTTTGAGGACCGTATTGGAAAATTCATCGATCCGAAGTTTGCGTACTGGGTGAACGGACTACGTGGTCCGGACTTTCTCATCCCAAAAGAGCAGGGCGATCAGTTCCTCACGGAAGTTCTCTTAAATCCCGGATCACCTCCTATCACCTGGCCCGAGAATCTCGGCTGGGTCATGAAAACCATTGAGCCCAAACCCAAGGGTGTGTTTAAACCCCTCGGCAATAATCCGTCACTTGGCCGCATGACTCTTACGGTGAGTTTTGATTACGAGGGAAGAGAAATTCCGCTCTCTGATCTTGAGCCGAGTTTCATCGATGCTCAGAAGAAAACATTTTATAAGCGCAACCAGGAATTCGAAGAGAAGACTTTGGTGGATGCGCTCAAGATTCTCCGCGATCCGCAGGGGACGGGCTCCGTTCCCACGAATGATCTCACCCGTGCCGCTGGAGAGTTCGTTCAAAACGGCTGGGTCATTTACATTGAAAATAAAAAGCTCCTTGAGCCTCGCGATTTTTCCATGAACATCAGCTCAATGACGGATTGGTTTGATCTCGATATGGATATCGACTTCGGCGACCTGACTCTGTCTCGCGCTGATCTCCTCGCGGCCCTTCAGGCCAAGCAAGGAGTGGTGAGACTCTCGGACGGATCTCTCGGAATTCTTCCGGATGAGTGGACCAAACAATATTCCAATCTCTCCCAGTTCGGTGAGATGACCAAAGACGGAAATCTGCGCTTTAAAAAATCGCAGGGTCTGATGCTAAACGCAATGCTGGGCGAGAGTACGCATGTCGTTGCGGATGTGGGCTTTCAGACTTTCAGAGAGAAGATCAAAAAATTTGATGGGGTGAAAACCGCGACTGCACCTCTAGGTTTTGTGGGAGAGCTCAGAAATTATCAGCAAGAAGGTTTAACCTGGCTTCAGTTCCTCGAGGAATTTGAGACGGGCGGAATTCTCGCCGATGACATGGGTCTCGGGAAAACAATTCAGGTCTTAGCGTTTC
>CANETG010000232.1 GCA_947440875.1 Bacteriovoracaceae bacterium | reverse complement strand
CTAATGGAATGAATACGCAGTGGAGAATGTAGAAACGAAGAAGAGCTGCCTCGCCTACGAAACGTCCACCGAGAAGCTGGAAGCGAACATCGTTTTTATCGGAAACCATCACGAAGTCACCAATTCGCGCAAGTGCGGCACCTGGACCTCCGTGACCGGCGAAAGGAGTTGCTTTGGCCATGTTTGATCCTACGGTAATCGCCCAAATTGCGAGCTGATCCCAAGGAAGAAGGTAACCAGTGAATGAAAGAAGCATGGTGAGAACGAGAAGAATGACTCCCACGCCCCAGTTAAATTCGCGAGGTGGCTTGTAGGATCCCGTCATGAAGACGCGGAACATGTGAATCCAAACAACGATCACCATTAAGTGGGCACCCCAACGATGGAGTTCGCGCATAATCCCCAAAGGAACGTGCTCGCGAAGACCGATGATATCGGTGAACGCGTATTCTGCAGTTGGGCGGTAGTAGAACATGAGGAGAACACCCGTGACTGTGAGAGAAAGAAACACGAAGAACGTGAGTCCTCCCATACACCAAGTATAGCCAAGCTGAACACCTGACTTCTTGAGCTTAATCGGGTGCAGGTGAAGGAAAACGTTACCAGCAACAACAGCAGCGCGGTTACGTGCATTGTTGGGTGGGCCGTGACGGAAGATAGCTTTCCAGACCTGTGTGTTCGCAACTTTGTTAGCAAAACCTTCTGACATATATTTCCTCTAGACGTTAGACTTCGATAAACGACTCAGCAGAATTCCATTCGCCTTTTTCATGACGGTAAACCTTCGTCTTATCAACGATGATTCTTCCTTCAGGGTTACGATATATTTTGTATCGCTCAAGGGGACGAGGAGCTGGGCCTTCGAAATTAATTCCATTCGCGTAATAACCAGAACCGTGACAAGGACATTTGAACTTTGATTCAGCTGGGAGCCAAGTCGGAATACATCCGAGGTGAGTACAGATGTTTGACATCGCTACGAGGCGACCATCTTTTTTATAAATCCAAACACCGAATCCGTTTTTCCAACGCTCATCGACTCCATCGGGATAATCATCAGGTTTTCCAGCAACGAAATCCATCGCTGGTTCAAACACAACGTTTGGATAAAGGAATCGAAAAACTAAACTTGCCATGCCAGCGGTAGCCGCGCCGAATGTAATCCAACCGACAGCGAGGAAGCTGAAGAATTCGCGTCTATTGAGACTGGTTTTAGTATCGTCATTCATCAGAGTTTCTCCGAGAAGTATAGTCTAGACCGAAGGTTCCGCCCTAAACGATGAGCACTTAAGTTTCCCCACATTATGGTTGTAAACTTCTAATTTTTCAATATTTTTAGAACCTGTTTGGCTTTCGTTGAAACCCTGATGTTCGTGTCTTCTAGTTCAACTTTTGTCACAAGATCAATTAGTGCATTCCATTTAGATTTTTCAATATTCTCAAGAATGTTCACCTTGAGGCCCTCTACCTGAGCACCGTTCAGTTGTCCGGCCTCTGCGACGTCATAACGAAGTCCCAGAATTTCCTCGATCACAGGAATCGCGCGCTCGTTTTTCTTAGAGACGAGGACAATAGCAGCTGCGTGTCTAAGGTTTTTTTCCGACGACTGGAGAAAAGGAATCGCCTTATCTTCTAGGTTTGGGCGATTGTGCGCAGCGATAGCCAGGAGCGCAACTTGACGGAGGCCTGTATCCTGCTCTTGCGAAAGAAGGGCTTCGACCTTAGTCCACTCAATATTTTCTGTTGAAGTCATATTCCCGATTGAAGTCACCGCGTTAAATTTAACCTGAGGATCGGAATCTTCCAAAGCTTTGTTAAGCACCGGCAAAGCGAGCGGGTTGTTCATGCTTCCGATAGCAATGACGACAAAATTCCTTGTGCGGTCATCCACAGATTCAAAATAGACCCGAGAGAGGTTTTCAATTACCCAAGGCATATCTTCCTGAGGAATTTTTTTGGAAGCAAGAAACTTAGACAACTCGTAGGCGGCCACCCATCTGTTACCAAAAGTTTTTGAATTGAGCTCGTCAACTAAATCGCGGTGATCTTTTCCTGTTGAAAGCATTTTCGTCACTCCGAAAACGATGAAAGCACCAACGAGAATAATCAGAATAGGAACGGTGATGCCAGAAAGCGGAGACTTCTCCAGAATTTTCTTAGTGGGAACTTTACCGCCGGTTTGTTCGGACATGTGGAGGTTTCCTTATGGGAGAAAAGAGAGTAATTAGAGACAGCAAGCTAGCAAACTGAAGCTCAAATTGGAAGTGGCCATGGTGTACGTGTTGAGAATTTTGTTAATACTTATGGTGGCTGGAATTTTGCTCACCATTTGTGTGGCCTTCGATTGGTTCCAAGTCGGTAACCTCGGCCATATTCAAGTCGCCATCCCTGCCTTCATCTATGTAGTGTTCATTCAAGCGTTCGTGATGTTCTATTTTATCGGGGTTTCTCGGTTAGTGGAAAACGTGTGGAACGCGCTCAACAGTCCAGGTAATCTGGGTGAACTCTTTGATGAAACTCCTCAAGATCTTGAGCCGTACAAGAAAAAAGTCGCTCGTTATGTTCACGAGTCGCAACTTTCAAAACGTCAGACTGTTCCTTGGACCATGCTTATGCTGATTCTTGGGACCATCGGATTTCTTCTTGGCGGCGCCCACGATACAGGCATGGTATCGAAGGTCGTTCACTCGGGTGTGTCCTACGGATTTCTCGCGGCGATGTTCATCGGATTTGTCAGACAATGGTATTATCTTGGGAAGAGCCATCATTTGTTGGGTGAGATGAAGGCGCTCTTTGGGATGTCTCGGGATGCGATGTAGTCTAAGTCTATAATTTTAAATGACTTCGTCTCGACCACCTTCCCCTCTACAAGTTAGTCATTAAGGTAAGGCTATCTGCCGATAAAATAAGAGTATGAAAACTCTTATTTTAGCCTTCGTTTTCAGTTCATCAATCTTTGCAACTGACCCTGGTGAAATCTCAGATGCTGAGATTAATCGGAGGATGATGAGCTTTGCTCAAGACGTGAGAAATGAGGAAGTCTTAGATGGCGTCTCAGAGCTTCAAGATTGTAAAAAGAATTTCAAGCCATCTTCCAGCAGTCGAGCAGCAGATCTTCAAAATCTTCAATCATGCATCAACGGTAAATTTAAAGGTCGAAGTGCAGACGAGATCAAAGCAATTGCAGATAAGCTAGATCTTGAGACCCATAAACTCATCCCCTCTAAAACTGTTCAAAACGTAACAGACTATCTTTCTAAAAAACTCTATCGCAATCTCACTGGTATTGATGTGGCGGATGCAAACGACCCAGCAAAACGAATTCGTGAAATGAAATTCAATGCTGGGAAGAAGCAGATTGATCAGAAAGTATTTTTCGAACTTTATAAAAACCAAGTAGCGAAAAACGTGCTGTATGAAGTAGCGAGATTTTGTTTTTTGGATTTAAGACGAGTAACTACTCCCCCGAAGAGTAATGACTCATTCTCAGAGCATTGGGAAGAACTTATAGATTTTAAATCTACAACAAACCCCTCAGGTTATGCCCTTGCTGATATAACTGATGTAGGAACTCCTTTTGGATCTATCTCATCTTCTCCTACAGCTGGTGCGGGAAGTTCCTACGAAGAAATGTTTAGAAACATCTTTGGAAAGTCGGCCAATGGAAAAACACCTTTGCCCGATTCAGATAACCTCAATAATTTTTTCTTCTTTTGTGGTAAGCAAATTGAAATTCTCTGCAAAGATTTTGAATCTGGTAAACAAGGTGCTCCGGCCACAACAGTGACACCTACAAAAGGGGCAAAAGCTTGTCTCGCAAAAAACAGGCTCATTTCTTACAGACGTGCAATGTCGGCTTCTGATGAGCTCTATAAGAAATTTTCAGACGACAAAGGGGGAGATTTCAATCTTCCACTGGACCGCAATGAAATGGTTCAGAGATATCAGGGTGGATCCGGAAAAAACGAAAAATCAGTCAACGTGCTCACGAACTCTTCAGCCGCAGATATTTTAGAAGCCACCAAAAATCAAGACACACAAAAAGCACAAGACTGCGTCAACGGCGGTCGTGCAGATTGTGAAGATTTCATCCTCGTTGATGACTCGAGAGAGAACATTCAGAACAATACCGACCTTGTTTATTTAGCAAGGAAAGAAGCTGAGCGCGAAAGACTCGCAGCTCTAGTCAAAGGTAATGATCAGAGCCTCAATGAATACCTGGAAGCAAATTATCCAGACTTAAAAGCGCAGCTTGATGAAAATAAAATCAAAAAAGGTGATCTTGAGAATTTGGTTGCACAAAGATGGGAAGCTCGCAGAATAGCGGTGCAGGAAGAAATAATTAACCGATTAGGAAAAAGACAAATCACTGAAACTGAGGCAAATAATTCTGGGGCAAATGGAAAAAAGGATAAAGAAAACTTCGCTGTCGAAAATGCGAAAAACGTTTTGAATGAAAAAACTCGCTTAGCTCAAGTGGTATTTTTTAACAATATCATTTCAAGCACACTGAAACTGAAAGACGACAAAGGGAAAGAACTCGGGCGAAACGTTCAAGGCCTCGAGAGCGAAATTGCGGGAGCGGAGAACGAAGTTCAGAACGGTCTCTTTGATAACCTCAAGGGACTCGGGACCACGACAAGTGGAAGTAGTGGGGGAAGTTCAAGCGGTGGGGTTAGTGGTAATGAGTCGGTGACTAACATTGATTTCTTGGACGAATTTATT
>CANETG010000231.1 GCA_947440875.1 Bacteriovoracaceae bacterium | reverse complement strand
TCATCGTCTTTGCTCGGAAAAAAGATTTCTTTCGGCTCTGATGAGTTGGACGGAGAAATCAATGCTCCTTCGAGAGCATTGGTCAGACCTTCTGCGGTTGAAAGACTGAGGATGCGAGGCTTTCCGTCTTTTTTTGGAACGATCTGATTGCCCTGAACGACGAGGGGCCAGAGCTCGAGAGTGTTTTCTTTTTCACCCGGACTTGCTTCGTAGGCCGCAATCGTAGATGTGATATTTTTTAGGAATCCGAAAGTCTTAGCGACAAAAGGGAGTTTATTAGAAGCGATATAACTGGGCGCCATTTTTAGAAGATCAACATACTCCAGTAAGACGACATCGTACTTTCCAGGCTCGTTTGGGATAGGGTGAAAATAGATCCGCATCGCCTTTTTATTGTAACCTTTGTGGTGCGGACCGTAGTCCGCTACTCCTAAGTAAGTCCCCGTCAGGTCTCTATCTATGGACGCCAACTTCCGAGAATTATTGTTCGTGCTTGAGCACGAAATGAGGAAAAGGGCAGATGCCAGAAGGCCGAGGTATGACATAGGGTCTCCATTCTTTAGGAACTCAGTGAAGCTGAGAAAAGTATGTCACGAGAGGAGATTTCGGGAAAGATAAGCCTATTTTTTCCTAGAGAAGTTCGATATGAAATTTTAATAAAAACCTCATGATGGCTTTCTTCCTGGCCATGACTTCAGCTTTTTGGTGCTCGAATCTTTAGAAGAGCAATTTTGTGCCGCTCAAAAAAATTTGCCGGGAGATTAGGTTTTGAGTTCTCCGAACATTTTCTTCTTGAGGGTGTTCCAACAGAATTTTACCGACTGCCGCGGGAATCTTCACGATAAATTCTACGGCTTCACCCCTGGCACTTTTCAAAACCACATTGAGCTCATTTCATTTCGATTTTACTTCTAGGCCTCGCGGAGACCCTCACACAAACTCATCCGAACATACATTCTCATTTTATCTGAGATCATTGGTTTTTCAAAGAGCATGACATTGCTCAATATTTCGATGTGGTGACTGAGTTCGGGAAGAAATCCTGTGAAGAAAAAAATCGGAGTTGAGGTGTAACGTTCATCGCCTTTGAGTCGAGTGATGAATTCGAGTCCGTCCATCATTGGCATTTTATAATCCGTAATGATGACGTCGTAGGGCGCTCCAACCGTCACGAGCTTAAGTGCTTCAATGCCATTTATAGCGGTATGAACTTCAACTGGAAGTTTCCAGATCTGGATCTGTGAGACCCATATTTCAAGAATTTCTGGCTCATCATCGACAATCAAAATCTTCTTCATGGCCACTCCCTTATCATTATCTAGCTATAATATGATAAGCCGAAATTCGAAATTCTAATATTTTTAATTTCGGGGGCTTGAAGGAGTCATAAACACTCTCTTTTCAACAGGTTTTCACAAACGGGTATTGGGAACTGGGGAAAAGGTGAGACCTTTGCCAATTCTTATTGGACTAAATGACTGTTCGCAGTGAACTAGGGATTTCAAAACACTCTCTGTTTGTCTCTGTGCTTCAATTCTGTAAGGAAGATGCCTTCAGCCAGATGAGAACACAGCTCGAAATAATGAGAACTGAAAAGGTCATGGCCATTCCCCCAACGCGGAGTCGAAAGTCGGCCTCGGCAGTTCTTAACCCATAAGCGTGAGAGACTCTTCCGACAACTAAGACAATCCCGAGTACTTCGACGAGTCTTCGGTAGTCGGAAATTGATTCAATGAGAAACATGAGAATGAGGGCGAGCGGTACGTATTCAGAAAAATTTCCGTGCATGCGGATGGCGCGCGTGACCATTGGATTATTGCCGTCGCCGATACTGATTCTTAGCGAGCGCCTTAAACCGATGATGCGAATACTGAGAAAGACATAAATAAGGGCGAGAATCGCAGCGTAGAGTGAGGTGATCATAATTGCCTTAGTTCGCGAATCCGTGCATATCGAAAGAAATTTTCGTGACATCGGCGTTCGTTCTTACCTGCAGCCATTTGATGAGAGTTGTCTTTTCATTCGGTAAAATCCCACTTCCATACCAAATGTTTCCTATGAGAATGAGTTTCCCTTCATCCTCAACAAGAGAAAAGATACTTTTTTGAATTTTCGGATAAAGAATTTTGAGTTCGCTTCTCACCGCAACCAATGGGATGTCCAATTTCTTTCTACCCGCGAGCTCAGCCTCAAGAACAGCGATCTGTTTAGATTCAGAATTACCGAGGTGCCGTTTTCCTTGAAATTCCTCGCGCAAAGATTTCTTCAGAGATTCGAGCTCGCCGGATTTCATTCCGAGATAATTAAATTCAAGCGAAAGATTGGTGATTTTGTAGGACAGAAGTTTTTCCTTGAGCTCTAGTTGAAAATTATCGGGAACTTGTTTGCCGGTGGCAGTGATTTTTAAAATAAATTTATTTCCTTTTGCTTCGAGTTTTTTCTCAATCACGACGAGACCCTTACTACTTACTTCGCTTGAAAGGAAAGTATTAATTTTTCTGTCAATGAGTGAGCGCTGAACCAAGCGATAAGCGAGAAATCCACTAGGAAGAATAGTAAAAATGGCGATTGCTGTAATGATTCTCTGGATCCTTAGACCTAAAAACTTATCAAGCGTTTGCTCTTCTTTAAAATGAAGAAACTTCACAACTATGAACGTGCCAAGAAAAATGAAAACACAATTGATAAAAAAGAGATAGAAGGCACCAAAGAAATACTCAAGATTCCATGTGGCTAGACCAAAACCTGCAGTACAAAGTGGCGGCATGAGAGCAGTGGCAATCGCGACTCCCGGAAGTACGTTTCCTCGAGTCTTTCGACTCACGGCAATCATTCCGGCGAGGCCTCCAGACAGAGCAATAAAAACATCAAAGATCGTCGGAGTAGTTCGATTAATGATTTCCGTTTGCGGCTGATCAAGCGGAGTCAGAAGGAAATAAAGTGTCGAAGCCGCAAGTGAGGCCAGAAGGGCAAAACCCAAGTTTCGGGCAGCGAGCTTTAATAGTTTGAAGTCTTGAATCGAAACTCCCACGCCGATAGCGATGATGGGTCCCATGAGGGGAGAAATAAGCATAGCGCCAATTATCACCGCTCCCGAGTTGACGTTCAAACCTACCGAGGCAATCACGATGGCGAGGATCAGAACCCAGAGGTTGGCCCCTTGGAAATCGGCATCTTTTCTGACACTCGTGAGGATTAGTTCCTCGGATTCCATATCGGCACGGAGATTGAACTGCCTAGTGATTCGGGCGATGAAGAAATTTGTGTTCATGGAAATATGATAGCGTGGAGAACAGAATGAATCCACCAGCGAACTAAAAAGCTTGGGTATTATTCCCAAGACTAGCCTCGTGGAATTATTTAAAATCTTCTCATGAATAAACCTGCTTTCACTCCTCCTCAAAACGTTAAAGAAGTTCTCGATCGTCTGCAAAGACCAAAAACTGCAGTCATCACTGGAGGCATGCCATACGCCAATGGCCCGCTTCACCTTGGTCACTTAGCGGGTGCGATTGTTCCGCCGGATATTATGGCGAGATATATGCGCATGCTGATTGGGGGGGGAAACGTTTTGTTTGTAAGCGGGAATGATGATCACGGATCAACGTCCGAGGTTGCGGCCTTGAAAGCCGGGATGGAGACGCGAGAGTTCATCGATCAAATTCACGACAAGCAAGTGAAGACGACGAAGAAGTACGGGATTAGTTACGATATTTTTTCGGGCACGAGTCAGCCGGACTGTTTTCCAGTTCATAAAGAGACGGGCCAGGAGTTCATGACCAAACTCTGGAAGAACGGGATGCTCGAAAAGAAAACTACCAAGCAGTGGTTTGATACGAAGTTGAATCGGTTTCTGCAAGATCGCTATGTGACGGGGAAATGTCCGAATCCTGCGTGCACGAATGTTAGTGCGTATAGTGATGAGTGTGAAGTTTGCGGGACGACGTATAGTCCTTCGCAACTTTTAAATCCAAAGTCTGGTTTGTCGGATGCGACTCCTGAACTCAGAGAGACGGCGCATCTGTGGATTGATATGACGAAAGTTCAGGATCAATTATTAGATTGGATCAAATCAAAGCAGAACAAGTGGCGGAAGGGTGTTTTCAACGAAGTTTTTGAGACAGTTCAGCCTGCGGTTCAGTTTTCGAATGTGCATGAGCCGAAGTTTAAAGAGATTCGCGAGACATTGCCGAAACACAAGTCGAGATATGCCCCAGGAAAAATGGTTGTGGTTCAGTTTGAGAATAAAGCTGATTATGTGACGGGTACCCAAATACTCTCTTCTTTTACGATAGAGTTTGCGCCGATGGATGGTTGGGCCCTGAGATCAATGACTCGCGATATCACATGGGGAATTGCGGTTCCTGCGGAGATTGATCCGGAGATGAAAGATAAAACACTTTATGTGTGGCCTGATTCTTTGATCGCGCCGATTTCGTTTTCAAAAGTTGCGCTGAAAAATAAAGGCAAAGGTCCTGATGAGTGGAAACGTTTCTGGAAAGATCCGGACGCAAAAATTTATCAGTTCCTGGGTCAGGATAATGTTTACTTCTACGTGCTCATGCAAGGAGCGATGTGGTTGGGTGTCAATGATGGGTACACGATGACGGATGTGTATTCGGTGTTTCACCTGATGGTCAATGGCGAGAAAATGAGTAAGTCGCGTGGGAATTTCTATTCTGCGGATCAGCTCACCAATGAAATGGGGTATGACCCAGATCAGGTTCGTTATTTCTTATCAACACTTGGATTAGCAGAT
>CANETG010000230.1 GCA_947440875.1 Bacteriovoracaceae bacterium | reverse complement strand
TGTTCTCGTCGCGGCTCTCCTCCAAGCCCCCCGGAAAAAGCTCCTGTTTAATCTCGCCACTGGAGTCCGAAAAGACTTCAGAGGATTTGGCCTCACCTTTCTCATGTATCAGAAAATAGAAGAAGATCTCCCGCCCAAGAACTTTGAGAAAATGAAGCTTGAAGTGATCACCGAAAACATACGGGCGATTAAGAGTTATGAGAAAGCTGGGTTTAGAAAAACAAGGAAGCTTTTGTCTTGGAAGGGAACGGCGTCGGCATTCTCCCCCAGTGAAGGAGATCACAAAATACACGCTCCCAAACTCACGCCTGAACATTTTCCACTTTCGCCATTCCCCTATTCCTTTGAAATGGATGAGGTTGGGATGCAGAGACAAACGGAAATTCTCGAACTTCACGAATTGAGAGTAGACGAAAAACTTCTCGCCTATGCGGTTTGGAATCCCTGGAAAATGACCCTTATTCAACTCGGAGGGGTAGACCGAAAATGGGTAGTAGGACTGCTCAATAAAATGAAACTCTCTGGAGAAACCTTCGGTGCGGTAAATATGGATGATAAAAACGAATTACTGAGCGAAATATTTCAAGATCATGGAATGATGAATTTTGTTTCTCAGTATGAGATGGAAAGAGACGTTTGAGTCGCTTTGAAAATGGCCTCAATATAATTCCCATCTGGATCCATTACATTTGCTTTGTAATACCCGTACTCCTTCGATTCTCGAGGTCCACCAATACATTTCCCACCGGAGCGAAGTGCTGACTCATGAAAGAGTTTTACTGAGCCAGGATTTTCAGCATGAAAAGCGATGTGAACCGACTTCGTTGTTTCAGTGTTCTGCCGGATTTCAAGTTCATTGATATAAAAATATTTATCGGCCTCTTCCGTGATGGTATGACCAAGGGTTTCGACGATTGCACGGTAGAATTTTTTACTTTGATCAAGGTCCTTCACATGAAGAACGACGTGATCAAAAAGCTTCTTTCTTCTTTGATGCATCTAATGTCCTAGGAAAGGGATCGTTTCACATCAAAAGAATTATCACAACGCCGATAAAAAAAAAGAAGTTTAGTCTTTACTGATTCTGGTTTTTTTCTGGCACCGACTCCGGTAACGCTCGTAATTTTCTTTGCACTCCCAGGATTTTCCATCCGGTAGCATGAGGGCGTGAGCAGGAACCTTAATCCGATCGCAATGAAACCTGCGTTGAATGTAGCCTGGCTTACATTTCCAGCCAGGATTTTTATCTGAGGGCGCAGCATGGGTAGGAATAACGACACACTCGCCCTCAAAAAGATGCGAGCCATCAGGACATTCTTTTTCGAGAACCTTGTGAATAAGATCGGGGTAATCCGTAATGATACCATCCACTCCCATTCCCATGAGTTTCTTCATGTCCTCACGATTATTAATCGTCCAGGGGATAACTCTCATGTCTTGAGCGTGATAGAGAGGAATGTCTTCGTATCCCAGAAGCTTGTAATCCGGTGAAAAAATCTGGGGATAAAAGCCCAGAGTCTTTTTTACCATTTCCGGAGATTCTTTTTTTTCTGTCAGATAAGAAAGCTTAATTTGGGGATACTTCTGCCTGACATAGATGAGCACTCGCGGATCAAAACTCTGGATGATGAAACGGTCATCGGTCAGAAACTCACGAAGAGTCGCGATCACGAGATCTGAGAATTCAGGAACTTTAGGTTGATACCTATGCTGCTCATCTGCAACCGTCGATTTGATCTCGACGTTGTAAAAGATTGAACGATTCTCTTTTTTGAGCTGCCCCTCAATTTCCAGCAAAAGACCGGCCAGGAGAGGTTTGCCAACACTTATTTTCTTTTGTTCCGGAAAGCGAGGATGCTTTTTTGAACCGCAATCAAATCTCAAGATTTCGTCGTAATCCATCTTAAAAAGATTGAACTCTTTACCTTGAATATTTTTCCCTTCAGGATGAAGACAAAACTCATCATTGATCCAAGGCTCATGGCTGACGACGACTTTCTTATCTTGAGAAATAACAACATCCAGTTCGAGCGTTGTGATGGGGTAACGAAGGGCCTCGCGCATCGCCTCTATGGTATTTTCAGGCATGAGTCCACGAGCACCACGATGTCCTTCCCAATCAAAGCCTGAAGCAAAAACCGGTGCCAAAAAAAAGAGAAAGAAATACTTCATAGGAACAATCCTATGGTGAGGGTCATGAGGGCAGGGAGCGCCTGAATGTAAATAATTCTGGAACTCGCGGTCACCCCTCCGTAGACGCCAGCGATCGCGACAAAAATTAAAAAAAGAACGATGACTCTGAGATCTCCAGTGACGAGACCGTACACAATTCCCGTAGCGAGAAATCCATTGTAGAGGCCTTGGTTCTGGGCAAGAATCTTCGTTATCTGCGCTTCATTCTCTGACAAACGGAAAACTTTCATTCCGAAGGGTGTTGCCCACAAAAACATTTCTAATACCAGAAAGCCAAAATGAAGGAGAGCAACCAGAGCAGAGAACACTTTGAAGGCGGTGAGCATAGAAACCTCTCTATGCTCAAAAGTGTAACACTAATTTATTCGAGACCCAAAAACTGATCGTAGGAACATTCCTCATCCCTGACGCCCCTTGCCTGAACTTCAATCACACGACTTGCGATCGTTTGAATAAACTCGTGATCGTGCGATGTAAAAAGAAGTGTGCCCTTAAAATCGATGAGGCCTTCATTCACAGCAGTGATGGTTTCTAGATCAAGATGGTTGGTTGGATTGTCCATCACGAGGACATTTGAACCAGAGAGCATCATTTTAGAAAGCATGCATCTTACTTTTTCACCACCGGATAGAACGTTACAGAATTTTTTAGCTTCTTCACCGGAAAAAAGCATGCGGCCTAAAAATCCACGAAGGAAAGTTTCTGTTTGATCTTTTGAGTACTGACGAAGCCAGTTGATGAGATCAAGTTTTGCGTCTTTAAAATAGTGCGAGTTATCGTTGGGAAGATACGCACGAGTGGTCGTTATCCCCCACTGAACTCTTCCGGAGTCGGGCTGAAGCTCACCCATGAGAATTTGAAACAGCGCCGATGTTTTCACTTCGGAGTCCGCGAGAAAAACTACTTTCTGATTTTTCTTAATCGTGAAGCTAACATTGTTTAAAATTTTCTCACCCTCAAGTGAGTAGTTAAGACCATCCACAGAAACGAGCTGATCACCGGCCTCTCGATCTGCCTTAAATCCAACGTAGGGATACTTCCGAGTCGAAGGCTGAATGTCTTCGAGGGTGAGTTTATCGAGCATCTTCTTCCTCGAGGTCGCCTGAGAGGATTTCGAAGCGTTGGCAGAAAAGCGCTGGATGAAATCTTTAAGGTCCTTCATCTTGTCTTCGGTTTTTTTATTCTGATCATTCATCAACCGCTGAGCGAGCTGGCTCGACTTGACCCAGAAGTCATAGTTCCCGACGTAAAGTTTGATTTTATTAAAATCAATGTCGCAAATATGTGTGCAAACTTTATTAAGAAAATGGCGATCATGGGAAACCACAAGAACGGTAGTGTCCTGCTGATCCATGATAAATTTTTCCAGCCACTGAATCGCCTTGAGATCAAGATCGTTGGTCGGCTCATCCAGAAGAAGAATTTCCGGTTTCCCAAAAAGCGCCTGAGCGAGGAGAATTTTTACTTTCTCACCACCGGTCAACTCTTTCATTTTCCGATGATGAAGATCTTCTTTAATACCAAGCCCCGCTAAGAGCGAAGCCGCATTTGCTTCAGCTTCCCAACCATTGAGTTCGCCGAATCTTCCTTCGAGTTCCGCTGCCCGCTCGCCGTCCTCGTCCGAAAAATCTTCTTTGGCGTAGAGTATTTCTTTTTCTTTCATGATCGAGACGAGTTCGTTGTGGCCCAGAATAACGGTCGTCAAAACTTCTTCATCATCATGAGCAAAGTGGTTCTGCTTGAGAACTGCCATTCGCTCACCTGGTGAAATTTCCACCGCCCCAGAGTTGGGAGAAATCTCTCCCGATAAAATTTTAAGGAAGGTTGATTTGCCAGCACCGTTGGCACCGATGATGCCGTAGCAGTTGCCAGGTGCGAATTTAAGATTAACGTCTTCAAAGAGTGTGCGCCCACCAAACTGGAGGCGCAGATCGTGTACTGCGAGCATGGAAATCCCTGGAAAATTTTCTGGAAAATTACCACGTTTAACGCAGAAAGACTAGAAGGGATTAAAGCGAAACGCCGACAATATCAGCGTCTGAGCGGTTCATGTATTGGATGGATGAGTTGTACTGCTGATGGCGATCAGTCACGTCCGAATAATAAGCTCCCAGAATCTCTTTCAATTTCTCTTCGTGTTTGACTTCAAGCTGACCTATCAGAATTTCAAAATCCTGTCTTGCCTCTTTAGCGGCCTTCTCAGCTTCTTGAGAAACTGAATCGATCTCTGCTTCAAAAGACTCAGACTCTTCTTGGTAAGCAATAAAGATTTCTTCACCGTTATCTGGATCAACTTCCATCAAAAATTCTTTCAGATCACTTTTCCAGCCTTGCTTGATTTCATCCCAAGGCACTTCATCGACGTGAGCGATTTCTGAACCATTAGGTTCGATCTCCGAGACTGCTGCGTTTTCCGAAACCTTTGGAGCTTCAGTCGTCAGCGGATCTTCAACGAGCGACGCTGAAACCAAATGAATAGCCGCTTGTGAAATATCGGGGCGGCCACGAGCAGCGGCCATTTTCGTTTTAATCTGATCAATTTGGGTGAGCCCCTCCGGCTGCGGAAG
>CANETG010000229.1 GCA_947440875.1 Bacteriovoracaceae bacterium | reverse complement strand
CAGCACTGTACCATTGAAGAAAGAGACACGACCGTATTTCTCGCCAACGAGCAGAAAACCAAGTGGGTCACGATCATTACTCTCATCACGATGTTCGCTGAAGTCGGAGTGGGTTACTGGTCCGGATCAATGGCACTTCTGGCCGACGGTTGGCACATGGCCTCGCATGCCCTTGCGCTTTTTCTCTCGCTCGTTGTTTATTATCTTTACCGTCATCCGAAATTTCGGTCATCGTTTACTTTTGGTGGTGGAAAAATTCTCTCGCTTGGTGGTTACACTTCTGCCATTTTTCTTGTCCTAATTGCAGGATCAATGATTGTGGAGTCGTTTCAGCGTTTTAGCTCTCAACGACCAATTCACTATCAAGAAGCACTGGTCGTTGCTACTTTCGGGCTGATGATTAATCTTCTCTGCGCTTGGATTCTTCACCAGAAAGAAGATTTGCCCCATGTCCATGAACACGATGAGAGCTGCAAACCTAACAAACTCTCTCCACCTGCCCATAACCACGGTCACTCACACACTCACTCACATTCACACGGACATGATCACAATCACGAAAGTGCCTACGTTCATATTCTCACCGACGCGCTTACCTCTATTTTTGCTATCGGCGCACTTTTACTTGCCATGTGGAAGGGCTGGACCTGGGCCGATCCTCTCGTTGGGATCATCGGTGGTCTCGTTGTTCTAAAATGGGCGGTGGGATTAATTAAAAGTTCTGGCATGGATCTTTTGGACGCTCACGATGAGTCCGTTGACCGCGCCAATTTAATTCAGACTCTCGAAACTGACGGCTCGAAGGTCGTGGACATGCATCTTTGGAAACTCTCTCCCGGCCAGGTTGGCGGAGAAATAATCATCCGAAGAAACGCTGATCAGCCGTCGTCCTATTACCGCGACCTGGTCCAGAAAAAATTCACCATTCAGCATTTGATCATTGAAGTTGTATGACACAATGGGTGCCGTCTGAACGCCGACTACTCCGTCAATTAAATACTCCTCGAAAAATTCAGGATCACCTCGATCAGCTCACTTACAATTGTGAGAACAGTGCTTTTAGTCCGCGCATGGTGATGATTACCAATGAAGGGCACTGCTTTGAAGGGGGACTTCTGGCTGCGGCCGCTCTTGAATTTCAAGGTATGAAACCCCTGATGGTGGATCTCGAGGCCCACAATGATGATCACCACGTGCTTGCTGTTTATCAAACCAAGACCGGCTGGGGGAGTATCGCTAAATCCAACACCGCCCTTCTTCGCGCGCGAGCTCCGTTTTACCGAAGTGTGCGCGAACTCGTGATGAGTTACTTTGATTTTTATTTCAACACCAAGGGTGAGCTATCGCTTACGTCGTACGCACTCATTAATTTGAATAAATACAATCACTGGGACTGGCGCACGTCGGAGAAAGATCTCGAAGAAATGGGCATGAGTTTCTGGAAGGAAAAGCATTCTAAGCTGATGACTCCCGCGCATATTCGAATGCTGCCGAAGGTTTCGAAAACGACTCTTGAGGCGTGCTTTCTGGGTGCCAATCCGGATGGGTTGTTTAAGGCGTGAAATTTTCTTTTCTCCTCCTCTTTACTTTTGCATGCGCGGCTTAGGTACCGAGACAAGATATCGGCACGGACTTCCACATGCATATTTATAAACCTGACGACATTCCAGATGATGTCCAGTTTACTGGTGATCGCGCGCTCCTCGCGGCCGACAGTATCGATTTTTCTGGCGCGGTTGTGATCTCAAAGTCCTACTCACAATCGGCTTCTGAAGCAGCTAAGCATCCATTAAAATTGGCCGCTCAAATAAGCGAGTCGATGCGCTGAGAAGGCTGGGAGAATTCTTAAGCTTTATCTGATGGCAGCTGGTTTGGATTTAAAGAAGAAAGATGACTCTGAGATTTTATGGGAGCGATTCGTGGTGATCATGAGGGAGCCGAATGCAGTGTGACCCCCGCCGGCGGAGGAAGGAGTGCGCTACTCGTTGACTCTCATGAAATGCACACCTTTCATCGTCGCATGATTCTCAAATTTCTTAATGTAATCCAAGAATGGCAATTCAAAAACTGCCGGTGGACTAGAAGCCGAAGCGTGTCTCTGATAGAGAACGTTGCCTCTCCAGAATAAGAACGCTTGGTGAGAGATATTCTGGTGAGAGCCGTACTGTTCCGTGAGATCCCAATTAGGGCGCACGAAATTGACGATTGATCCGGTTGGAATATTTTTTATCCACGAAGGATTTTTGAGAATCCAGTTAATCGAGACGTAAGGGACCTCGGCCACTTCCATCGTATAAAAACGATTCATGCTGCGAAGTTCTTCGAGGAGTGCGTTTCTCTCAGACGTGGACGCGCTCGGCACGCGAATTTCGGCAAGCGAGATTTTTTTGAGCCACCCTGGAAGATTGATATCCGCACGGGCAATGAGAACCTGACTGCCGCCAATTTCACGAGTGATATCTGAGAGGATCCCATTCGAAATATTTCTCGGAATCCACCAGAGATCTGTGAAGTGACTGCGTTTTAAATAATCTACTTCGCCGTTCTCGTAACGGATGTTATCCATCGCTCGTTCAAACTCGCCAGCTTCACGAGACAAGGCCAGAGAGACAATGGTTTCCACATACGTCGTGCAATCAAATGTATCGAACCGGTAAAGAGGGTCTTGATCGTAACGACCATCCGGGCCCTCACCCAACGGACCACCGACCCCATACGGGAGTCCGAGAAACATTTGGGTAAAAGTTTCGAGCCGCGAAGTGACACCCGTGATCTGGGAGCCGCGACCCAGATATTTTTCCGCTTCTTCGCGAGGGCCCGCGAAGGCAATGGTCGACGTGAGAATGAATACGAAAAAAAGTTTCATCATAAAATAGGCCTTACTTATACTCTAAAATCGAAGGGAGGTCTTTGACAAACGACTTACTGTTACTTTTTCTCTCTATCGTGCAGGGGACGGCTTACACGGCTATTGACCCCATGGTAATGGCAAGTATGAGATATCTCATTACTGGTCAGATTTACGGCGCTCGAATTCCACACCCCGGCGAAGGAGACCATGAATCATTCGATTGATGAGTTCATCGGTCGATAGTGGAAGAAGGTTCATCTCAAAGCGAGCACTCTTGATGAGAGATTTTAATCCCGAAATAATTAAACGATAAAAAATAACCTTCAACCGGTGAAGAGTCCCGAAGGTGAGCTGACCAACTTTTTCCGCGGCTCCCATTTTTTTACTTAAGAGATAGAAGTAACCCTGTTCTCTTTTTTCGAATCTTTCTTCGAAATGAATCATCAGTTTCCAGAGGAAACGATTCTTCCTCGAGATCGTCATGTACTCCGAGATCCAAATGTTATCGTAGCGACGGCTGAAAAGGGCGCGGGCGGCGAGTCTTACGTCACCGATAAGTGAGTTAGCCTTCAGAGACCTTTTCCCAGGAATAGCGTTCCAGAATTCTGCCACTAACCAGTAATCCTCCAGCGAATGACGACGAAGTTGTTCCATACATTCAACGATGCACAAGGTGAAACCTAGGCCCTGAAGTTTGACGTATTCTTGTCTTTCTTTGAGCCAATCTTTGGAAGGAATCTCGATGATGTAGCGAACCGAAGCGGGTTTCGTTTCGGTTTGAATCGTCAGTCTCAAGTGAGAGCTCTTGATTAGGCTCGAACCATCTCCAGTGAGCGAGAGGTTCGTATTATCTTCCGGCGATGTCCGGAGTAACTCAATGTTACAGACATTTTCTTGATTCAAGAGATCGAGCGCCTTGCCGATGGCATTGAGATCTCGCTCATCCAACGTGGGCCCCACTTCTTGCTCAGGGGAATTTCGGATGAGATCAAAAGCGAGCGGGAGTGCAGCTCGAATCACTTTCAAGGGGCCTATCGAAAGAACGTGTTTGGCGATGAACTTCCAGCCGAATTGTTTTTGAAAGTTCTGACCAAAGTTATTCCGCGAAGAGATCGCTGCGGACGTCAGGTAAATTTGCGACAGTCCGCGAAGGGCAGCTTGAACTTCAATCCGGAGATTAATGTTGGCTTCACCCAAGAGCC
The DNA here is from genome assembly GCA_947440875.1 of Bacteriovoracaceae bacterium. Lineage (GTDB taxonomy): Bacteria > Bdellovibrionota > Bacteriovoracia > Bacteriovoracales > Bacteriovoracaceae > Peredibacter. The sequence continues at coordinate 724 of CANETG010000229.1, read as the reverse complement.
TGACGAATTCCGAGAGGTACCGGATGAACGCACCGGAATTTCCCTGGGCAATAAAATCTTTGATCAGTTTTTGGTTTCTCTCAGATTTTAAGTCCTCAGGATTTTCGACCAGGCCCGAAAGCGACTGCATGATCCCTTTCTGATCCGAGAGAATCAAGCGGTAGAGAAAGCCGATGAAAATCTTTACCGTCGATCTCTCCCAGGTAAAACAGGGATTGAGATCAATGAGTTTCGCCTGAGAAGTATCCGCGTCGTAAAGAATGTTTCCTGCGTGTGGATCGGCCCAGATGATCCCTTGTTGAAACATGAGATAGAGATAGGCGTCCGAGACAAGATCGGAAATGCTCATCCGCTCGAGGTACCTTGAGTGAACGACGGAAGTAATCTTTTCGCCGTTAATTCTTTCCATCATCATCGCATCTGCTTCGACGTGGAAGTACTGGGGAATCTTGAGATTAAACTTTCCCTCAAGTGCGGCCCGGACCATCTCCGCGTTCTTTTTTTCCACGCGGAAATCGAGTTCGCCGATGGATTGGACAGCATAATTAATGATGGTTCTCTTGAGCGCCGTTATCAGTCCCTGAACTTCTTGTTGCTCCTGGACCGAGAGCTCCGTCTGAGGAAGAGTGCTACCCATCGTTTCGAGAATTGAAATGAGCGTGTTTTTTTGTTCTTCGAACAAAGTGTTGAGCCCAGGTCGCTGAACTTTCAGCAGAATGGAGTT
>CANETG010000228.1 GCA_947440875.1 Bacteriovoracaceae bacterium | reverse complement strand
TAATGTGCGCCGGCGAACACATGAGCTTGAGTAGTCCTCTGGGAAACTGAAGCACATTCGATCCACCAGGAAACTGATACTCATATTTTGATCCAAAATGCGGCGAGATGAAATCTCTCATCATCATTCCGTCGAGCACGTCCCCCGCCGAGAAAATTCCCGACAACCCCAGAATATCGTCTCTTGAGAACTGTCCGCGATGAATCTTCATGAGTGTGAAGTCCGAAGTCCCTCCCCCGAAGTCAGTAATGAGAATGATCTTCTCTTCATTATCTTTGGCAATGTAATCAAGTCCCGCCGCAATCGGCTCCGGACAAAAAACGATCTCTTCATATCCCGCAAGTCTTGCGGCCGCTTCCATCCGGTCCTGCGCGAGCTTATCGTTCTCAGGAATGAGCGAATAAAGCGCGGGCCTTCCCAGCACCACCTTCTTCACATCAACACCCGTAAATTTATTGGCGCGCTTTCTCATCTCGCCCAACATGACAGCCACGAGATCCTGAATCTTCATCTTCTTATTAAAAACTTCCGTTCCGTTATAACTCGGCTCAGGCAGAAACTTTTTCACCGAACGAAAGAAGCGCCCTTCTCCGTCTCTGGCGACATACTCATCGATAGCTTCGTTCCCAAAGAACCATTTATTCTGCTCAGGCGTATAGAAGAGTGATCTCAAAACGAGGCTTCCGCTCGGATCTAAAGGAACGGGTGTTATCTTCCCGTCGCCCGAGACGTAATTCAGTAGGGAATTGGAAGTTCCGAAATCAACAGCGTGAAATGACATGTGAATATTCTAGCGGAATCCACGGAGAAGAGTACTTATTTCCCTCTCTAGTAGAATTTCTGGCCTCATCATATGATAATACTATCTCCGGCCAATCCTGGCCCAGCCTCCGTCCCGAATCTCTAATATAATTCATCTTACAATGAGGAGTCTCCCATGAGTACTGTCATTGCAAAAATCGATCTGGATCAGGTGAGTCAGTTTGATGAAACCAATACGAGTGTTGATTTCTTTAATGAGATTGATATTTGGGCGAAGATGGAGTTTCAGTCACGACACCAAGTCAGCCGACTCCGCCATAAAAGATCTTCGGGATCTAGTGAGACGAGTAAGAATCTGCATTCACTGCACTACTCTTTTCGTCACGAAAAGATTTAGAGTGCCGCCAGTGAGTCAAACGCTTTGGTCGAGACTTTCTCTACCCGAAGAACACCATTCACGGCCGTCTTAAGACGAACAGAAAGGCGGCTCACGATTTCCGTCCCGGCCTCAGTCTTCGACTCCGTCACCGTGAAGATCTCTGAACGCCCGCCCTTACCAGCAGTCAGGTCGAGGTATTGAATTTCGTATTTACCGATGGAGAGATTATCCACCGTAAAGTTTGATCCCGCTTTGATGAGAACGTGACGGGCCACTCCGACTTTTCCGTTTTTGTGCGAAAGAAGTTTTAAGTACACATCACTTTCGTTTTTCATGTTTTCAATCGCGAGGGTCGACTTCCCCGTGTTCTCTAGAATTTCATAACCCGCAATGTACGAAGTCGTTTCCGGAAACGCCTGACCATTTGGCGCCGTCGCTGAACGGACATACTGAGACTGAACTATATCTTCCATCGTCATGAGGCCGATGCGTGAAAGAACATCTTTGTTTGAGGAAATGGCAAAGATCGCACTGGCCACGATCACGAGTGAACAAGCGATCGCGAGAAATCTAGACGTCACATCTTTATTGAGTTCGTTAAGATCTTTCCGCTCTCTAATCTGAGTGGCGATCATCTCTTCCATCGGAACAGTCATCATCACCGGAAGTGGTGGGAGTTCTTTGGGAAGTTCTGAAAGGGCCGCTTTCTTATTCATCGCCCGAACCATGAGTTGATCGTAAGCAGAGCGAGCCGCTTCGTCACTGAGAACAGTGACCGCTTGATCGAGTTCCGTCGCCATCTGAGGATCGGCGCCGAACATCTTCTTCAGAATATTATAAGAGGCCAGTATTTCCAGAGCGGAAGCGTTTCTGGCAACATTAAGGGTTTCGTAATGGTTTTGTAGGCTCATAGGATCCTCACCGTGTTAAAAAGCATTCAAGTAAATGTATTCTGTCTCCGATTCGGATGTAGTGGAGGAAAATCAGCTTAGCCGTGTAATAGTTTCACGGTGTCTAGGCGATTTCAGTAGATTAAGGGGGGTTCCGGCCCTATCCTTTTCTTATCCCCGACCCATTTCTTGTTCTTTCCCGTCCTATCCCGTTCTGAATTTTTCCGAAGTCTTACGTTTTTAACATTTCAATCAGGAGTACTTATGGATCGTAAATCTAGAGCCCCTGTCATTGCAAAAGTCGATGTGAGTAAGGTCAGACTCGTGAAAGACAGCAAGCTCGGAATCGATTTCTTCAATGAGATTGATATCTGGGCGAAGATGGAATTCCGTTCAAGAGAACAGATCAGTAAGCTCCGCCAGAACAAAACGCTGGATGGTCGCAACTGCGCAAAAAATCTTGGATCTTTGCACTACTCTGTTCGCGAGAAAATCGACTAGCGTTTCCGTTCATTTCCGAATTGTGATTATGTGGCGAAGCTTTCTCCTTGAAGAGGGGTGGGCTTCGTCGCTAATTTCGCCACATGCGCGCAGAACTCCTGAATAAATGGATCCGAGAAATCAATCTTCTCATAACAGAAGCAGAGAAATTACCTGACAGAATTACCCGTATGGCCAGATTAGCTATGCTTCGGAAGCTTCGAGATGATCTTGTCTTGGTAAGAGACGGGATCAAGTAAACTTTGGTTAAAAATACGCCGATAGTTTAATCAGGAGAATCACATGAACGTTGGTAAGGCATTCCATGAAGTCTACACAGTGCTAATAACTGTTGAAGACGATCCAAAGTTCGCAAAACACACAATAGCAGCGATGGTTAGATGGGTTTTCGAAGAACTCGAAAGTTCTGGTCAAGAAGTAACTCCTGAATCAATCGAGCGAGTGCTAAAGAAAGAATTTTCCAACTTTGAAGCTACATCCAAAAAGAAACAAGCCTCTTAACGTTTCGCCTCAAACTTCAGTCTCACATAAACCAAACACCGATTGTTCGCCGGCATCTCGTAATCTTCCACGAGCTCAAAGCCCTGCTTGACCATGTTCGCATTCACATCTTCAAACGCACGAATCCCACTCAAAGGGTCCCGCTCTTTTAGACTCTGATCAAATTCTGCATTGCTCGCACTCGTGAACTCGCCATTGTACTTAAAAGGCCCGTAAAACACGGCACGTGAACCTTCCCTAAGCCGATGCCCCAGAAGCTTGATAAACGATTTACAGTCCTTCCAGTGCATAATGTGGAGGGTATTGGCGGTGAAGACGAGGTCAAATCTAAGCTTCGGAAAATCATCCTTGGCGACATCGAGGCGCTGGGCCTTCTGGATCATGCGCCCGGAAATATCTTTTAAGTGAATGAGGTTCTTGTCGGTCGGGTACCATTCGAGCCGGGGAAACTTGGGCGAAAGATACTCAGCGTGCTGACCAGTTCCGGATCCGACTTCGAGCAGTCTCTCATCTGTCGGAAGGATCACCTTCTGCAGAACTTGAAGGATGGGGTCTTTGTTTCTTTCGCAGGCTTCGGAGAATGGTTTTTCCATACGGAACTTATACCGTTTTAATCCCTCAAAATAAAGACAACCCTCATTGAAAGAATCTCCGAAACTCGCTCGAAGAGTCTTTAAACAAGTCTGCCTAAAAAAAAAGCCCTCGCTTTCGCGAGGGCTCTTTATCTCATTCAAATCTTTCGATCAGAAATTACTTGAGGTGCTTCCCGATGAGAGCAGCGAGTTCGAACATAGAAACTTCGCCTTTGCCGAAAACTTTCTTGAGTTTTTCGTCAGCGAGAATGTTTCTCTTGTTTTTAGGGTTCTGAAGGTTGTTCTTACGGATGTAAGCCCAAAGCTTCTTCACAACTTCTGTACGAGCAACAGCAGTTGCACCGATAACAGCAGCGAGTTCAGCAGATGGAGTGAGAGCTTTCATGAACGCAGCGTTTGGCTTGCGAGCAGTTTTAGCTTTCTTTGGAGCAGCAACTTTAGCTGTTGCTTTTTTAGCTGGAGCTGCAGTTTTTGCAGTAGCTTTTTTAGCAGTAGCTTTCTTAGCTGGAGCTGCAGTTTTTGCAGTAGCTTTTTTAGCAGTAGCTTTCTTCGGGGCAGCTTTCTTTGCAGTAGCTTTCTTAGTGGCTTTAGCCATGATGTCCTCCACAGACGATGTTAGAGAGAATTATTCTCTTCCTGGTTTATGAATCAAGTTTAATTATATCTTAGAGTGAATGTCAAATTTCTCCTCGGGGCCTATAGGCGGCTCCCTCGAGAGGGGGTACCCTCACCCTTTTCACTCACTCCGATTTCGGCCCGAGTTCTTGATATTGTCTTAAGTAATTCGGGCTCGAAACAGTCAGCATTGTGAGGGCAAAATACTCATTGATCCGAGGGCTAATCATAAGAACATTCCACTTCATTTCACTCTCATTTTCAGGTTTTACGAGGCTTTTCTTATAGTCCGGCTGTCTTCCGAACACTTTCCACTCAGGGTCACTCCACATGAAATGCACGAGGGATTTTCGGCAACCAGTGAGTGAGCTTTTGAGGGTCTCATCGAACCTCTTGACGACCTCGGGATAAACTTTCGGGAGGTGATCGCGGATGATAATATTCTTCATCATTCCTTCTGAAATCATCTGACATTTGCCCACAATGTCCCCGGAGAAGCGCTGGTAAGTCTCATCACTGAGCCGTGGATCGACGTTTTCGGCC
>CANETG010000227.1 GCA_947440875.1 Bacteriovoracaceae bacterium | reverse complement strand
TTGTAAAGAACAAAGCTCCTAGCGAATAAGCGACGGCGAGATAGGGTTCCTGCACATGGGGTCTGAGTGTCTTATGAAAGCTCTTTAAAACTTCTTCAAAACTTCTACCTTCATCGCGAACACTTCCGTGTCCGGGGAGAGTGAGACGGACGGTTGTGAAACCGCGATTTTTCATCACGTTCTCAAACTCATCCCAGGTCTTAGAATTATTATTGAGACCATGAAGGATGATGAGTTTTGGGAGCATAGTTATTTGATGAGCTTGATCAATTTATCATCGAGCTCTTCAATATCCTGTTGATAAACGTAAATTGGTTCCGTCAGTTTACCACCAACTTTTTCCTGAGTCAGTTTTGTCCATTCATCCTTATGAGGAATCTCATCACCGCGTCTGACGACGAGTGGGAAATTCTCCCATTGATACGCCTGATAGAGGACCCAGCAATTGACCATGTCGAGTAGTTCGCAAGACTGATAGGCGGAAACTTTGAGTTCATCTGGGTCATTTTCCATGAGTGATGAGAAGCTTGCGATCTGGCCCACTTCAAGTGTGCTTCCGCGACGAGATTTCTGACGGATCTCGCGTAAAATTGAGCGGGCCTTTTCGTACCTTCCGGCCTGCATTTCGAATGCCGCCATAATAGTTAATTTGTTCGCCTCAGTCCCCGCACGCGTGATGAGCTGTTGTGAGTAGCCACTCCCTGCTTTCCAGTCCCCTAAAAGCCAAGCAATCGGAACAAGTCTCTCGAGAGCATTTTGAGAGTTCTGTTTTTCTTCTAAGGCGAGTTTAAATTGGGCGTAGGCAATTTCATATTTTTCACGGAGAAGATAGAGATTCCCTTTGATATTTTCTGCGTTGGGGGACTTGATATCTTCGATGAACTTATACGCGTTGGCGAACTGCCCACTCCTGAAAAAGAGATGACCTGCGAGCTCTCGGACTTCCGTATCGGCGAGCTGCTCTGGGTAGAGTTCGGGTAGCTGACTGACGACCATTTTCTCTTGGTTAAGGTAGATGGCAAGTTTCAAAAGAATTTTTAAATCGACATTATCAAGCGCTCGGATGGTCACTTTTTTAAAAGGCAACTGAGTTATTCCGGGTCTGGCCTCAAGCTTCAGACTCACCAGGGTATCGAGCCACGCGAGGTTGGTTGCATTGATATCTTTTGAGGCTTCACCTCGACAGCGAAACCAGTTGTCTTGGAGATCTTTGACGTCGCTTAAAATAATTTTATTCAGGACGAGGAGACCACAAATCTTGGCGTAATGGGGCGGATTTTTTAACTCGCCGAAAGTGAGATACTTTATACTTTTTTCATAGTCTTGCTCGATGAACGCGATCATTCCGAGATAGCGGTAAGCAATGGGTTTGAGTTTTGTTTGTCCGAAAGTGAGCTTCTGAAGATAGACCTTGGCCAGCGAAAGCTCCCCATTGATGAGGTAGTACTTCACTCTTTTGAGCTCTTCTTTGTACTGGCGACTTTCTGAAAAGAGGACTCGGTTCAATTCTTCCGGGGTAAAGAGTTCGTCCATCGGAACGTACTGACCTCGGCGAGCATAGAGATCGCCCTGGATCAGCTTTTGCTGAGCAAAAGCACTCGATATGAGAAAAAACGCCAATAGGAATTTCATAGTAAACCTATCGTTATTTTCACCGATAAGTTTACATATGAAAGGATTAACTCTGAGTGCGGCGGTCGGCTTTTGCCTATTTCTGTGGACCGCACAAAGCCTTGCGCTCACCCCCGTTGAAGGGATTTTATTAGGAGAAGCGGCCCAAGAAGTTCAGACTGATCCGCTTTCGCTCGTCTTCACTGATATGTATTCAACGGCGAAAGATACCCACTACAAAAAAATAAAAAATTACCAGGGTAGCCTTTTTTCAGGTAAGTTTTTTGCCGAGAGTTGTAACATCTTGGGCCCAAGTACTTATTCCACTACCTGGAGGGAAGCACAGGCCAAAAGGTCAACGGTCGCGGCCCTGCAATACATCGGGCTTGATACAACGATTAAGGCCATTGGTGCTTACGCAAAAAATCTTCAAATTGGTGAGAATGAATATGGGAATCTCGTCCACAATGTGATGAAGCAGTACTGCTCTGAAAACGTCACTGTCATGTCGCTTAAAACGATAAAGTCTTCACTTGAATACTACTATCAAAATCCAGATCCTCATATCATTCCATCGGTTGAGAATTCACCCTACGTGACGGATGCCTTTAAGTCCGGAAGTATGTCCCCTGAAACACGGGCAAAAGAATTTCAATATGCGATAAGAAATTTTCGTGCGTTTTGTTCATGGGGGGGAGACGCCGAGGATTACCGGATGCTTCCACCGTATTTAAAAAATCCTTTTATCATGATTCACGTGTCAAGAAACATGGGCGGTTTTCGCTACACTTGGAACGAAAAATCAGAGTCCATGTTTTGGGTAAAATCCGACGATACGGCGAGAGTTGTTTGCAAGGACTTGATCTGCAGAGTTGTTCCGCGACCGGAGTTTAGAAAATATTTTCCTACCTCGACGGGGTCAACAGGTCTCATCTCAGATCTGAATAAGCTTTACTGCCAACATTTTCGCCTCCTCGATTACGATCAAAAGAAAACGATTCCGGAAGTGAAGGCGTGGATCAAAGGCCTCGAAATAGAAGAGTCAATCTTGGAGACCAGTTTTTTTGTCTCTCTCATGACAGGTGTGCCGGATCCTTTTATGATTCAGAAAAAATATTCGGATATTCCTGCAGTGGTTAAGAGTAGTGTGGATGAACGCTGGACGAAATGGTCGCGAGATAGTCTCACGTCTTTTTCTCGGGATCTTCTCTTTGAAGACTCACTCCGAGTAAAAGCGATGCCGAGAAGAAATCTGGCAGAAATTAAAGACGGGCTCTTGATCGACTTTCATGTGACCTTGGGGGAAATGGACCGGATCATGAGAAACAACGACAAAATCAGTATGAGTTTTGATTTCAAATTATCTAAGAACTGGGTTCGCTCTTTGATCACACGATTCAATATCATCTCCACCAATCTAGATGTGGATGGTGAAAAAGCCTTCAAGGAAGAAATCAGTCGCTACATTGATCTTCAGCTCAAGACTAAAGAGAAAATGTTCACCCAGAAACTTTGGAACGATGAGTTCTCTAGACTTATTACCGACGAACTTCTCGCCCAAGTTTTAAGCTACAAGGGCAAATACTTTGAATCCTACAGCGACGAAATGATTACGGTCCCCGTTCGGTTTCGCTACGGGATCTTCGCTCTGAGCTATCTTCGCTACCGATCGCAAGTGGCCAAGGGTGCCACCAAACTTAATCTCTAGACTTGACTCTACTCAAACCGCTACCATCTTTATCCTATGGCAAAAAAGATCTCGAAGGGAAAATCAAAACCTGAAATCGTCGCTCGGGAAAAAAATAAATCCCCGAAAATAAATGACGATGTTATTGAAGTCAAAGGTGAGGAAGACGAGGATGAGTTTTTCGTCCCAGTCCCGCACATGAAGGTTCCAGAAATGGATCTCAAGATGACTTTACCTGTTCTGAAAAAATCGACGGCGCCGAAAATTCAAGATCCGCTCCAGCTATATCTGAAAGAAATTTCTCGTCACAAGCTTCTGACACCTGAGGAAGAAAAAGAGCTCACAGCCGAGCTCTTGCGGACGGGGGACATTGATGTCGCCAAAAAACTCGTTCTCGCCAACCTGCGGCTCGTTGTGAAGATCGCTTTTGAATACCGAAACGCTTACAAAAATATTATGGATTTGATCCAAGAGGGGAACATCGGTCTCATGAAGGCGGTCTCGAAATACGATCCGGCCAAGGGAGCGAAGCTTTCTTATTACGCCAGTTGGTGGATCCGCTCTTATATTCTCAAATTTATCCTGGATAACTTCCGCCTCGTGAAAATTGGGACGACCCAAGAGCAAAAAAAACTTTTCTATAATCTTATGCGCGAAAAACAGCGCCTCATGAGTATGGGGATTGCTCCCGACGTCAAACTCCTTTCAGAGAATCTCGGAGTCTCCGAAAAATCCGTTATCGAAATGGATCAGCGCCTGTCTTCCCATGGCCAGGAAGTGAGTTTGGACAAACCGATCAATGAAGACAATGGGCGTCAAACATTCGCTGATCTCATTGGAGACGACAGCGATGGCCCGGAAATTCAGCTCGAAGGAATCCAGAATCTCGAAATTCTCAAAGAACACTTGGGAGAATTCGTCAAAACGCTCAAACCGAGAGATCAGGAAATCTTTCAAAAACGATTACTTAGCGAAATTCCTGAGAGTCTTCAGAGTATCGCTGACCAGTATGGTGTCTCGCGCGAGCGCATCCGTCAGGTGGAAGAGCGGCTCATCGAGCAATTAAAGATTTACATGTCTGAATTTCTTAGATAAAACTCCAACTACATAATTTAACAAGGGATAGAGGCAATCACGCTCGTCTATCTTTGACCAGGAACTTGGTTCCAACATTCGGTTGGTGCTCGGGCCTAGGAGAATAGAAAATGATCACAGTTGAAAAATCAAAAGAACTCACAATTAAGTTTGGTGGGAACGAAAAAAACTCTGGAGCTGTAGAAGTTCAGGTTGCGATCCTCACAGAGAGAATCAAAAACCTCACTCCTCACTTTGAGAAAAATAAGAAAGATCACTCAGGAATGCGTGGTCTGATGAAGCTCATCGGTAAGAGAAGAAGCCTTCTCAAACATTTGAGTGCGACAAATGAGACTCGCTACGTGAAGATTCTCAAAGATCTCGAACTCAGAAAATAATTTGATGAAGAAGGGGGCCAGTGCCC
>CANETG010000226.1 GCA_947440875.1 Bacteriovoracaceae bacterium | reverse complement strand
TTTGATACCGCAGTTCAGACGGCCATCGAAGCAGTCGATAGAATTCGGGATACAGCTCACTCGCACGCGAGAACTTTTCTAGTGGAAGTCATGGGAAGAAATTCTGCGGCGATTGCTCTTAAAGTCGGAGTCTGCACGGGAGCCGAAAACGTTCTCCTTCCCCATGAAAAAGTCGATCACAAAAGAATTGTCGATGACATTCAGCGAGGCATGGCGCGCGGGAAGGATTCGTCCATCATTGTCGTTGCTGAAGGTCCCAAAGCGGGACGTAGTTATGAAATTCAAAATATTTTAAAAGACATGTACCATCTCGACACTCACGTCGTGATCCTAGGGCATATTCAGCGCGGAGGCTCGCCAGCGTCGAATGATCGCTTCATCGCCTCGCAGATGGGAAATATGGCGGTCGAGGCTCTCAGAGTCGACAACTTCCCAAGTGTCACAGTGGTGAGAGAAGGAAAAGTATTAATGGCCCCGATCACCGAATGCGTGACCAAGGCCGATAATAATTTCATCGAGTACAAAACTCTCGCGCAAACACTTTCGATCTAAGACGCCTCAGATTCTTTGAAACTCAAAGTCGAAATGCCGTGGAAGAGATCTTTCCCGTCGATGATCCCCAGCGGACACTCGCGGATGAGTCCACTAATCAAATGAAGCTCAAAGCTTTCGATGAGCTGAGAAATGGACTGGTAAGGGGGTTCCTCCACCAGCCCACTCGGTGTCAACGAACCCGAAGCGAAACAATTATCAAGCTTCGTGATCGGAAGAAGTCCTGCGAGATACCAATAATGAAGTAAAAGTGGATACTCGAGCCATTTCACAGAATTTGTTTCCAGATCTCCGAGCTCATCGTTGAGTTCGACGTTCAGAACAAATCTTTTAAGAGGTATCTGGAGCTGCCTCGTGCGAGAAATATAAACGATCTTTTCTTTGACCGCTTTTCCGTATTTTCCCAGACCGTTGATCTCAAGCCCCGGCACACTTTTTGAGGCGTAGCCAAAGAGTGTGACGAGAGTTGGTCCTTTTTTTGTGAAGTAACAAGTTTGTAATTGGGTTTCCATATTTTGCCTCCACTTAGGGTATGAGCAAAAATGAATCCAGTTTCAATAGATGGAAGTGGTGGAATTAGTTAGTGTTCTAATGCGAAGGTGAAAATTATTTCGCTAGCTTAAATTCTGAAAATCTCCACATATACGACCGATAAGGTGACCAGCGTTTGAAAAGCTGAATCATTCCTTTCTGAATCCCTAGTTCATCTACCGCGAACGCATCTTCGCGCTTGAGCTCAAAAATGAGAAGCATCTCCAACGTTCGTGCATGACTTTTGCCAGAAGCTTTTTATAAGTTTCCATTCTGATTCCGTGGTAAAGATTCAAAATAACAATTGAGTTCCTTAATTCCCTTCTCGTTTTTTGTGAATGACTGATGAACGATATCCAACCGACGCGCGAGTTTTTGACGAATTTCTTTACAGCTTATTTCGGCCGTCTGACCGCAGATTCTTTTATCGGCGAGCCTCACACACTGGTATTTGAAAATGACTTTCTTTCCGCTTTGGCAAACGACTTCTTTTGAGGCTTCATTCACGTATCCACGGAGGAAATATGGATCTTGGGCCATTTCTTTTTCACAGAAATCAGTGACGTTGACTTTTTTTCCCATGCAGTCGATTTCTGTTCCGGATACGGGTTCAATGAGAGGAGAATCAAACGAAACCATCTTCGTGCAAACGGCTTTCCATGAAAATAAAACTCTATCAATGACTGAAACGTCGTCTTTTATGACACCAGCGTATGAGATTGAAATGAGAAAAAGAAAAAATACCATGACTCATTTTACCTGAATCATGGTGGCAAGGAAGAACTAATTCAGGTTAAAGGCAGTAGATATCGCCGTCGCCGATTTCTGCGTGGATGAGGATTTTTGATCCTACGACTTCCACGTAGGCGCCGTATTGGTTATCGCCTGGCCAGTAGTGAACGAGGGCGATGGCTTTGTTACCCACTTTATAGTACGTAATTTCTCCAGCATTTCCCCCGAGTTTCCCGTTGTAATAATCACCGAAAGCATCGAGTGCCTCAGCTTCAGTGACCGCTGAAAGATAGCTCTGAAGTGCGACCACTTTACGAATCATTTTCTTTTCGATGGTAGACCAAGCCTCGTGATTGGTTGAAGTACGGAGTTCAACGTAACCATGACGGTTAAACTGCAGTGCCTGCATCTCCTGGCTGCATTGAGCAGCGAAAGCAGAGCTAGCAACGACGAAGAAAAAAAGAAGTGTAACGAGTTTCATAAGCGCCCCTTGAGTGTGTGAGGCGCAATGTAGATCAGAATCAAATATATCGGAAATAGAAGAAGTGTAAGCTCTCTATCTCAAAAAGAGATAGAGAGCTGTAGAAGTACCTGGAAAGATTATGGCCACATCCCACGAAGTCTCATGGCACCTTCGAGGCGCTGGAGAGAGGTGATGAATGCAGCTTGCTTTAAGTTCACATTATAGATCTCAGCATTCTTCCAAACTTTGTCGAAAGCGAGTTTCATAATATCGTGAAGTTTTTTATTAACTGTATCAAGATCCCAGAAGAACATCTGAAGACCTTGGACCCACTCGAAGTACGAAACGATCACACCACCAGCGTTGGCGAGAATGTCAGGGAGGACATGGCAACCGCGAGCAACGACGATATCAATCGCTTCATGAGTCAGTGGACCGTTAGCACCTTCAGCGATCATACGTGCTTTCACCCGATGAGCGTTGTCTTTTGTGATGACTCCATCAATCGCCGCTGGAATAAGAACATCCACGTCGAGTTCAAGAAGTTCTTCGTTGGAAATATGCTCGCAACCTGGCATTTCACGAAGGACGCGTCTTGATTTCACCCACTCCACACACTGAGGAATGTTGAGACCATTTTTATTGTAGATACCACCAGAAACGTCGGAGATCGCTACGACCTTCGCTCCTTGAGCATAGAGATCCATCGCTGCCGGCATACCCACTTTACCAAATCCGTGGATCGAAACAGTTGTGTTCGTGCCTACTGTTTTATTGAGTTTCTCATAGGCAAAATTGATACAGAAAACGACCCCTTTACCAGTCGATTCCGCGCGACCAAGGGAACCACCAATGGCAATCGGCTTCCCTGTCACAACACCCGGAATAGCGTAACCATGCATCTGCGAGAAAGTATCCATCATCCACGCCATCGTCTGACCATCAGTTCCGATATCGGGAGCAGGTACATCTTTCTCCGGGCCGATGAGCATAGAAATCTCAGTCGTGTAACGACGAGTGAGTGCTTGGAGTTCAGCACGCGAAAGATCACCTGGATCAACTTTAATCCCTCCCTTAGCTCCACCGAGGGGAAGACCAACGAGGGCACATTTAAAAGTCATAAGCATGGCGAGGGCCGCTGTCTCAGACAATGAAACGTGAGGGTGAAAACGGACTCCACCTTTACCTGGGCCCAGAGTCATATTGTGTTGAACGCGGTAACCTTCGAACACTTTCACCGTCCCATCATCAAGACGAACGGGAACTGAAACCTGCATGGCGCGTTTAGGATATTTCAGACGCTCAAGAACGTTCGGATCCATTTTCATGGTATTGCCGGCGGACTCTAGTTGCGAAAACGCGTCTTGAAAAAATGGACTCTCGAAGAGACTCATGACTACTCCAGTTTTAAGAAGGGAAATTTGAGTGGCAGTAGTATAAGTCTGAGGATTTTTTACGGCTAGAAAAAAGGCCGTTTAGAATGACTTTGCGTAAAGCAGCATAAAGGTATCGTCTTGGAAAACCGATGACTTTTCCCCTTGAGGGTCCTTATTGCTAGTCACGCGGGCATAAACATTTTCCATGAGGCGCTGGTCCACTGATGTGAAATAGCGGCCCGTGTGGGCAAAATAGTTATACATCACGCGTAAACCGATACTGTCATAAGTCTGCTGAATGTTCACTTCCGTTTCGCCGTTCACACCGACCCAGGCACGAGCACGGCCGTAGGGAGTTCTAATTCCGACAATCACAAGACCCTGATCAACGCGTGGCTGGAAAATAAACTTCGTTTTTTTCCAAAGACTCACTTCTTTTTCTTGAAATGCACCCGGAAGAGCGGAGCGAGTCACGATACTATTTGTATTCGAGGCTTTGAAACGAGCTTCCATTTCATCAATAGTATCGATTTCATTGGAAGCGCGGTAATCGTTATAGACGTTTTTCGGCATCTCTTTGAATGGCTGCTCACCCTTCTGGCGAAGGTAGCGCATGTAGCGGCTTTTAAAATATTCCCATTTTTCATCTGGAGTCGGGACGAAATAGGCTGATCCTGCCAGAGTAGAGTCCATGCCGTGCTGATCGGCAAAGTTCTGGTTATCATTCCAAATTTTGAGTTGGTTTCTTGAAGTCACAACATCGAGGCTTTCGTCTGATTCAACGTATTGCTGATAAAATGAAAGTTCGTTGTCAACGGGCTTAACGATGACATCGTCGTCCGGGATATAAGAAGCAGGTGCTCTGAAAATAAAGTCTTTTTTCACAACATAATTAGGGGTAGAAAGTCCCTCTAGAGGTTGAGCTCCGGCAGTTCCAAGGGTCAGGACGAACTGACCAAGGATTAGATACTTTATCGCGTGTGTCCAAAAACTATCCATTTGCCCTTACCCCTATGACAGTCTAACCCTTCAAAATTCCGTATTTTTATCCGGAGTGAAGACTGCTTATACGGTTAACAGAGCAATGGGTGTGCCAATGGTTCAAAGCGAGGGGCTAAGTCTTTAGGATGGCGGTAAGGCGCGTTTAGGAAATCAACAACAGTCGTT
>CANETG010000225.1 GCA_947440875.1 Bacteriovoracaceae bacterium | reverse complement strand
GTCACCACCAACGTCACCGGATTTAAGTTTTGCGAGAAGTGCCTCGAGTTCTTTAATTTTAGCCTCGGCTGCTGCAAGATTCGCTTGAGAGGCCGCATATTTTTGTTCGAGATCACGGTTCGCATTCTGAAGAGATCCGAGCTGAGACTCAAGAGAAGCGATGAGTGCTTTTTTCTGATTGAGTTCTTCCAGAAGTGCTGTTGATGGTGCACCAGAAAGTGCGATCCCATCTCCTCCGCCTAAGCCTTGAAGAGGAATCACGGAAGGAACACCAATTACGTCGAGTCCGCCCCCTCGAAAGAGAGACGACTTCAAAGCAGTTGAATTTTGAATGATAGAATCGAGATAATTTTTTACCACATGTGCCGGAATAGCATGCTTTAGATTGTGATATTTTTTGCGGTTCGAAAACCACAACCACATAATCAAAGTGAAGATTATGACGAGGAGTCCTGACGTAATGGTCAGGATAGGGTCTGAAAAATTGGCGACGTAGTTACTTACAGGATCCAACACAACCCCTCCATGGATTAGCTGAAAATAGTTTCTCTTTATCTATTATCTAAGCCATCGGAATTTATGTCAAAGTAAGAAACGTGTTATCTGATATTTAGAATGCGCCGGAGCTCATCGTAGAGAGCGGGATCTGCCGTGAGAACCGAGGAACCGAAGGGTTGATACTCGCCCCCTTCGATATTGGAGATTTTTACTCCAGCTTCCTGACAAATTAGTCCCGCAGCTGCCATGTCCCAGGGTTGGAGTCGATATTCCCAGTAAGCATCAAGCATCCCAGCAGCGACGTAACTCATCTCAAGTGCTGCGGATCCTAGCCTTCTCATGGCCCGAACTTCGGGAAAAGTTTTGAGGAGATCTTTCTCCACTCTCTTGCTGGTTAAATTAGCTGACAAAAGCGCTTCTTTGAAACCTTTCTTCCCTTTCGGGGCCTCGAGCTTCACCTTCACCTCATTTTCACCGATCAAGCGGATGAGCCAAGCGCCCTTCCCTTTGATGGCATAAAAAAGTTCGCAGTTCACTGGATTGTAGACTACGCCGGCAAGAGTTTCCGTTCCTTTGTTGAGAGCTAGGCTCACGCAGAAGAAAGGTACGCGGTTATAAAAATTATTTGTTCCATCGAGTGGATCAATGAGCCAAAGGTATTCGTCTTTAGGAAGACCAGTTTTCAGCTGCCGCTTGAACGAATCTTCCTCGGAGAGAATGAGATGATCTGGGTAGTGTTCCTGAATCTTTGCCATCACAAATTTTTCTGACAATAGATCCGCTTCGGTCTGAAGACCATGCTTCCCCTTGTCGAGAATCTTGAGCGGTTCTTGGTAGGACCTTACAAGATGGCTGTTGAGAATTTCTCCGCAATCAAAGGCCCATCCAAGCATATTTTGAAGAACCACATCAAGATCGAGTTGATTACTCTTGGAAATCGTCTTCTTGATCGTCTTCTTGACTGTCTTTTTCTTTGCTACTTTTTTCTTCATACAATTGCTCTAATGTTTCCAGTTCATCCGGAGTTAGTTTTTCGGCCGGCACCGTATAAGACTCTGAAAGCCAATGTCCAAGGTCGACCATTTTGCATTTCTCTGTGCAGAACGGGCGAAACTCTGAATCGTAGTAGTTAAACTTCTTTTTGCAGTGGGGACAATTCACTTCCCGATGTTTCATAAGCTTAAGGTCCGTTTCAGTTTATCAAATCTCTCCAAAAAATCGGGAGAGGGTATAATTTCATGATCATCTATCCGCGTAACTAAGAAAAGCCCCCGAATGCAATTTGTTCCAAAGACCCCGTCAGCTTTCAAAATTTCTTTCATGGTGGTTTCATTTTCTTGAACCGAGGAGAAAGATTCATGCGCCTTTGCCAGGACTCTTTTTCTCATCACACCTTCTAAAACAAGTGGGCCTGCTGGAGCCGTGTAGAGTTTATCGTGGCGGCAAATAAAAATGTTGGCCACCGATGATTCGAGCACTATTTCATCGTGAGAAACAAAAAGAATATCGTCATCGTCAGGCCCCATGAACTTCCTCTGCGAAAGAATCGTTTCCAG
This sequence comes from Bacteriovoracaceae bacterium, assembly GCA_947440875.1. GTDB lineage: Bacteria > Bdellovibrionota > Bacteriovoracia > Bacteriovoracales > Bacteriovoracaceae > Peredibacter. The sequence continues at coordinate 2,784 of CANETG010000225.1, read as the reverse complement.
ATAGTTCCCAACCTTCAAATAAGAAGGCCACCAAGAGGGACGACTTAATGCGGGCACCGTCCTCAAATGAAATCTTTTCCCTTCAAACCGAGCCGGGTCATAGAGAAAATGGGCGACATGAACTCGCAAGTCCAAGACGGAAAAAAGTCCATGTGCTTGGAGACCACGGTCGTGTTCACGGTAGAGAGTGAGTCGAATAATCTTATCTCCGTCTTCCGCTTCCAAGCGTGTTTCGAGCCGGTCACGTAAGTAAGTGTGCCAACCCTCTCCTTCGATGAAAGGTCCGTAGACAAATTCCACACTTTTTTTCAGACGATCAAAATGGCAGTCCCAAGCGCGTACGTGGCCATCCACCAACCGCATCGTGGTGAAGACTGATTCCCCGTACATGAAGGCCCTGTTAACACTTTCATTCATGGCTACCTGATGATAGCTTTGATGAGGAGTTTCAAACTACTAGTATTTATGATGCAATTAACCATCATTGGGTTCGGAAATCAGGCAAGATCCTGGGCACTCAATCTCAGAGATTCAGGCTTTCCCTTCAAAGTGGCTGTCCGCCCTGAAAGCCAGAGTATTGCCGAAATAAATCGTGAGAAAATCCCTTTCATCTTGATTGGCTCACCCGAATTTTATCAGAGTGAAGCTCTAGCACTGCTCATTCCCGACGATGCTCAAGTTGATTTTCTCAAACTTCATTCGAGTCAGATGCGACCGGGAACCACTGTTCTCTACGCTCATGGCTACGCCCTTTCGCGCTTTCTCCTTGAGAAAAAATATCCTGATCTGAAGCATGTTTTGTTCGCTCCAAAATCCATCGGTACGGAGTTACGAAAGCAGTACCTTCAGAGAGGAAAATTAGGCGCGGTGTATTCGCTCGAACATGTGACGGATTCGTCCCAGCAGCTGGAAGAGTGGGTCAAAGATCTCGGACGTGGGATGGGAATTACAATGGGTCCTTACCCGACGACTTTTCTCCGGGAGACAAACGCTGATCTCTATTCTGAGCAAGGTCTTCTTTGTTCCCTCATCCCGTACGCTGCCTCAGAAATGTTTAATCATTTGATTCGTGAAGGGACTGAGCCAGAGCTGGCGTATTTTGAATGCTGGCATGAATTGAAGCTTATTATTAATGCCATGGTTGATAAAGGTCCAGAAGGATTCTTTGACCTCATCAGTCCGAATGCTCTCATCGGTGCAGAGAAAGGGTTCGAAAAACTCATGACCCCAGAGTTTAGAAAAAATATGCATTCCCTGTTTAAAGATATCACATCGGGAAAATTCGATGACGAAGTGAAATCCGCCGATGTTCCAGCCTTAAGAGATAAAATTCGCGCGCGGTGGATGAATGACGAACTCAACAAGACTTTCCTCAGGATCAATCAATGAAAAAATTAAATGTCCGCGACATAAGAAAAGCTAAAAAAGGAAATCTCCAGGTTCTTACCTGCTACGATTACCAGACTGCGAGCTTGATGAACGAATCCATGCTCGACATGATTCTCGTCGGAGACAGTGTCGGTAACGTTATCCTTGGGTACGAAACAACTGTCGAAGTGACACTCGAGGAAATGATTATTTTTGGCAAAGCAGTCAGACGTGGGGCGCCCGAAAAGTTTCTGATTCTCGATCTCCCCTTCGGATCTTACTCAACTATCGTTCAAGGAATTCATTCGGCGACAAAACTTTTCAAAGAAACCAAAGCGGAAGCCCTCAAACTTGAAGGAGCGTTTCCGTATCAACTAAAACTCATCGAGCGTCTGACACAAACGGGAATTCCGGTGATGGGCCACATTGGTCTTACTCCCCAATCTGTTCACCAACAGGGTGGCTATTATGTTCACGGTAAAACGGATGCGTCTCAAGATCGATTGATGAAGGAAGCAAAAGCCCTTGAAGCAGCTGGAGCATTTTCCATCGTCCTTGAATGCGTGGAAGAAAATCTTGCGACCAAGATCTCAGACGAGCTTTCGATTCCGACCATTGGCATCGGCTCTGGAAAAAAAACGGATGGCCAGGTGTTGGTCGTGAACGATCTGCTGAAGATGGGACCCAAAACTCCGCCGAAATTTTGTCCACCCATTGCGGATTTCTATCAAATGAAAAAGGAACTCCTGGATCAGTACCTGAGGGATCAGGGGAAGTAGCATGACCGGGCTGATTACGCTGGACTTCGGTAACACTCACGCAACCGCAGGAATATTTTCTCTGTCGGATAAATCCTTTGAGCTTATCAAAAAAGTACCTCTGCCTGAACTTCGCCTGTATTTATCGCAAGTCGGATACTCAGCTCATAATGCTCAGATCGTTCTCTCGGACGTAAAACCAAGAGAAGATGAACTCCAGACATTTGTGGAAGAGGGCTACCTTATTACGAGAGTGAAAGAATACTGGCGAGGTAAAAAATTTCACGGCATGAATGTGAACTACACCGATACGATCGGCGAAGATCGTCTGATCACTGCGTTTTATACTTTCAAAAATTTCAAGCACAATACTTTAGTCATTGATGCCGGAACTTTTGTCACGATGGACGTCATCACACCCAACGGTTTTGAAGGCGGCTACATCATTCCTGGCCCCGAAAGCTATTTCAAAAGTTTTGAAATGGGGGAAAATCTTAAGCGATTTGAGTTGAAAGCGAGTACCAATCAGTCTCTTCCGCAAGACACTCCTGCTGCCATGACAGGGGGCTATACCGCCTTCGCTGCTCTGGCCCGTGAACTTATTGGCAAGCATCAAATCCAGAAGGTCTTGATTACTGGTGGTGGCTCAATTCTCTGG
>CANETG010000224.1 GCA_947440875.1 Bacteriovoracaceae bacterium | reverse complement strand
TGCGTAAGGACCATAATCAATTTCACGCCCTGGGATATCACTCGTAAACCAAAGGTTTCCTTTCGGATCAAAAAGAAGATTATCTGGGCAAGCAAAGCCTATTTCTTTTCCTCCGGCGAGAAAAGTCTCGTGCCTGAAGTTAAGTGAATCAGCATCCTCTTCAACGATTTTAAGAATTTTACCGTAAAAATTACCGCTGATTTTATTATTCGTGAGGCTGACAAATACGTTTCCTGTGAGCGGATCAAATTCAATATCCTCTGGCCTATCGAGGGGAGTTGCTCCAACCATCTTAGCCGCTTCACGCAGGTAGATTTGAATTTCAGTCTGATCTTTAAAATTCTTTTTGAGGATTGGCTGCTCATCTATTTGTAAGGAAATCCACTGACCTTTCTCAAGATTGGCGACGTAAATTTTTCCACGCTCTAAAGAAGTTTGCGAGTCTGAGATAAACTTATAAAGATGCTCGTTGATCGTATCGTCACCGGAGTACGCGACAGCTTTCCCATTCTTCGCTTTCTTAACGGCGGCGCATTCATGAGCACATCTTCCCATTGAGACTAATTTTTTAGATTCGCCTGTCATAGGGTTTATTTCTACGATCCAGCCGTAATGCTCAGACTTCCGATCAGGGTAAAACTCATTCCATTTGTACTCACTCTCAGTAAGCTTATTTCCTTTTCGGTCATAATCACCGAAAAACAAATCGTAATTTTCTTCCGCCGTTAGGACTGTTCCCCACGGCGTTTTGCCACCGGCGCAATTCCCGAGCGTGCCGTAAGCAAAACTTGATCCTGCGATGGGAGTATCCCAAGCGAATGGAATCTTCGTATTGGCATCAAGCCTTCTATTAAAAAGTGAATTCGAAACCACTTCCCATTTCCCAAGCTTGTTTTCGATTTCAATAAGCGTTCCACCAACTTCTTTCATTTCTAAATCGATGTTTTCTTTTTTACGATCAAGTCCCTTGATGTACCGAGCATCAACGTACTCGTGATTGACCCAAAGTATTCCACGGTTTTTATCCAAAGGATGGAAGGCGAGAAAGTCGTTATTGAAACCAAATGTTTCATAGGAATTAATCTTGTCGCCCCACTTAATCATGAGCCGTGATGTGAGGCCCTCTACTGTCAGGACTCTATCCTCTCTGCCTGGTATCAACGAGGGAAGGGAGGGGAATCTTACCGCCTGAGCGAGAAGCTCTGATGGGAGAGTTGCCATAACACCGGATAAACCTAGGAACTGGATGAAGTCTCTTCTTTTCATCCAATCATGATAATATAGGGAGGTATGAAATACCAATTACCACTCATTCTTTTTGATCCCGATTGCCCGCTCTGCACGCGGTTCAAACAAGGTCTTGAATATCTTGATAAAAGCCTTCATTTCGAGTCCGCCAGGAGTGAAGAGGTTTACGCTCATTTCCCTGAGCTGATTAGGCAGAATTGCCTCGATAAAGTCCATATGATCACTAGCGACAGGAGAATCCTTTGCGGTCAGGAAGTTGTCGATGAATTGTTGAAAACCCTTCCAGGTGTTTCCAAGTTTTCGTGGCTTTTAGATAATGATCAGGGCAGGAAAGTGAAAGACTTCTTTTACCAAAAAGTGGAAGAGCTTCGTGAGATTTCTAGGAAAAAAGACGAGGGCTGCGACCAGTGCCCCCGTTCTTAGTTAAAATAATTTAGAAGCGACTTGATGAATCGCCATCGATTTCCCCATCGAATAAAAATGAAGACACGGAACTTTCGATTTCATTAGTTCTTTAGACTGAGCAATCGCCCATTCCACTCCGACGATCTTCACTTCATCATCGTTTTTACATTTATCGATAGCGTCGATGAGATCATCCGGCATATCAATGAAAAAATTCCTCGGAAGATTATAGATCTGCGACTTCATCGTGATGGGCTTTATTCCCGGAATGATAGGCGCAGTGATTCCTTCGGCCCGACATTTCTCCACAAATTCAAAAAATTTCTTATTATCAAAGAACATCTGAGTCACGATGTAGTCAGCTCCGCGCTCAATTTTCTGTTTGAGAAATTTGAGATCAGTTTTGAGATTCGGTGCCTCAAAATGCTTCTCTGGATATCCCGCCACACCGATGCAGAACTTCGTTGGAGTGGGATTTAAAAGTTCATCCGAAAGATAGACACCTTTGTTCATCGAGTTAATTTGAGACACAAGGTCATCAGCGAATTTATGTCCACCGGGATCTGGTTCAAAGCTCTTCTGACCTTTTATGGAGTCACCTCTAAGAGCGAGGACATTATCGATGCCTAGGAAATTGAGATCGATGAGTGCGTATTCTGTTTCTTCTTTCGTAAATCCACCGCAGATGATGTGTGGGACGGTATCAACGTCAAACCGATGCATGAGGGCGGCGCAAATAGAAACTGTACCTGGGCGTTTTTTGATTGATTTCTGTTCCAGGAGACCATTGGCCATTTTTTTATAGACGAATTCTTCTCGGTGATAAGTCACGTCGATGAACTTCGGCTTGAATTCCATGAGAGGTGTGACGTTATCAAAAAGATTCTGAATACTTTCCCCCGTTGAGGGAGGAAGGATCTCTATGGAGAAAAGAGTTTTGTCGTTTGCGTTTTTTAAGTGATCTGTAACCTTGGCCATAAATTCCTTTAAAAGAGATTTGCGGAGAGCCACTTCTCCATTTCCGTCATCGAGATATCTTTTCTTTTCGCGTAGTCTTCAACTTGATCCCGCCCGATCTTTCCTACGTTGAAGTAGCGAGCTTCAGGATGAGCAAAGTACCATCCAGAAACTGATGAGGGTGGGATCATCGCCATCGACTGAGTCAGTGTGACTCCAATATTTTTCTCGATATCGAGAAGCCTGAAAAGTGTTTTCTTTTCGAGATGATCCGGACATGCAGCATAGCCCGGGGCCGGACGGATGCCTTGGTACTTTTCTTTGACAAGTTCATCGTAACTGAGACTTTCAGAGGGCACATACCCCCAATACTCTTTTCTGATTTTAATGTGTAGGTATTCTGCACACGCTTCTGCCAGACGATCCGCCAAAGACTTCACCATGATGAGGTTGTAATCATCCTGGTCTTTTTCGTATTTTTGACAAAGTTCATCAAGTCCGATGCCGGACGTGACACAGAAAGCTCCCATGTAATCTGTCTTCCCTGATTCGTGAGGTGCCACGAAATCGGAAAGGCATGAATTGGGAGAGTTAATTTCTTCCATGTGTCTCTGAGCGCGAAGCATGTGGAGCTTAGAAAGAACTTTTGTCGATGCTTTTTTGTGCACGTGTTTCCCGTGCTTCTCGCAGCTCGATTCAACGTCTTCCACATCATACAGCTCAATGTCATCACCGGTAGAATTCGCTGGGAAAAGACCGAAAACGGCTTTCGCTCGGAGTGATTTGTTTTTTACGATCTCTTTTAAAAGAACGTTCGCTTCGTCGAAAACTTTTTTTGCCTCCGATCCAACTTCTTTATCATCGAAAATTTTCGGATAGGCTCCACGTAATCTCCATGTCATGAAGAAGGGAGTCCAATCGATGTAAGGAATAAGATCTGAAACAGGAATATCATCAATGATAGTGACACCAAGTTTCACAGGCTTTCTTATTTCAGTGGAGTTCCAATCAATTTTAACTTTGTTGGCACGAGCATCTTTGAGCGAAAGATATTTTTCGTCTTTCTGTTGAGCCGCGTGTGCTTCACGCATTTTCAAATATTCGGCTTTCTGATCGTCGTGCATTTTTTTCTTCGCACCTTCGTTCAAGAAGCGCTCAACGACAGGAACTGCCCGGGAAGCATCCGAAACGTGAATGATAGATCCGGAGTAGTGAGGATCAATTTTGACGGCCGTATGAACTCGACTGGTAGTGGCGCCTCCAATGAGTAGGGGAATTTTAAATCCCGTTCTTTCCATTTCTTTTGCCACGTGAACCATTTCATCAAGTGACGGAGTGATGAGACCTGAAAGACCAATCACGTCGGCGTTTTGTTTTCTCGCCTCTTCTAAAATTCTCTCTGCCGGAACCATCACACCTAGATCGACGACTTCATAGTTATTGCACCCAAGAACGACCCCAACGATATTTTTTCCAATATCGTGAACGTCACCCTTCACGGTTGCCATCAGGATTTTGCCCGCATGGGTTTGCTTTTGTCCTGACTTCTCGGCTTCAATATAGGGCTGAAGGTAGGCCACCGCTTTTTTCATGACTCGAGCAGATTTCACGACCTGAGGAAGAAACATTTTTCCTTCACCGAAAAGATCACCGACCACACCCATTCCGGTCATGAGCGGACCTTCAATGACTTCGAGTGGGCGTTTGACTTTTTTTCTCACTTCTTCTGTATCGACTTCAATGTGATCAACAATTCCCTTGATCAGAGCGTATTCTAGACGCTTCTCAACGGGAAGCGAGCGCCATTCTTCGTCTTTCTTTTCTACCTTGCCGTTGTTTTTTACTTTCGCGGCCAGTTCAATCAAGCGCTCAGTGGAATCCGCCCGGCGGTTAAAGATAACGTCTTCAACGTGCTCAAGGAGTTCCCCAGGTATTTCGGTATAGATCGGAAGGGCCCCAGCGTTAACGATTCCCATATCGAGACCAGCTTTGATCGCGTGATAGAGGAAAGCTGAGTGCATGGCTTCCCGAACCACGTTGTTGCCGCGGAATGAGAAAGAAAGATTGGAAACTCCGCCACTCACTGTTACGTATGGTAGATTCGCTTTAATCCAACGTGTGGCCTCGATGAAATCGACGGCGTAATTATTGTGCTCATCCATCCCCGTTCCGACGGTAAGAATATTCGGATCAAAGATAATATCTTCAGGGGCAAATTTTACTTTTTCCGTG
>CANETG010000223.1 GCA_947440875.1 Bacteriovoracaceae bacterium | reverse complement strand
TCGTCAAGGCGGTTGAGAAAGGTGTGCCGATTCTTTCTGAAATTGAGTACGCGTGGAGACTTTGCAAAGACGTACCGGTGATTGCTATCACCGGCAGTAACGGAAAGACGACGACTACGACAATGATCGCTCATGCGTTGAGGAAAGCTGGCAAAAAAGTTTTCTGCGGTGGCAATATCGGAGTTCCATACTGCGATCTTCCGTACTCAGGTGAAAAACCAGACTACGCTGTGATTGAAGTCTCAAGTTTTCAGCTCGAGACGATTCATGATTTTCATCCCGCCGTGGGATTAATTCTCAATATTGTTCCTAACCACAGCGAGCGCTACGACTCTGTTCATGATTATGCGTCAGCGAAGTTTCGCTTACTCAAAAATATGACTGGCCCAGACCTTCTTATCTTGGGCTCAGAAAATCCTTATTTAGAGGACATCAAGAATCATCCTGTAGAAAAAGTGAGCTTCACGAAAGGAAAACTTCCTTCTGAGTTTCAATTTGATTTCTCCCAAGCAAAGGTGAAAGGGGAGCACAACGAGGCCAACTTCTTTGCCGCCTGGAAAGTTCTCGAGCGATTAAAGATTCCTGGGCTGCAATTTTTTTTTCAGGAATTCATTAATGAGTTCCCTGGGGTTGCTCATCGCTTGGAATTTGTTTTATCAAAGAATGGTCTTTGTCTTTTCAATGATGCGAAAAGTACCAATCTCACCGCCACGGAAACAGCGATTAAAGCGTTCAAAGATGATCCCTCACCGCTCCATCTCATCATAGGCGGAAAACTTCGCAACGATGCTGATAGAGTGCTCCCTGGACTTCTTCCTTACCAGAATGAGATTGATACCATCTTCGCGATCGGAGAGGTGACTGATAGAGTGTTTGAAGAGTTAAAAGAACATTTTCTTGTGGTTAAGGCAAACGACGTGAAGTCTGTTTTTGAAATGGCGAAATCGGGAAACCTCAAAGGGAATCTCGTTCTCTCTCCCGCGTTTCCGTCATTTGATCAGTTTAAAAATTACGTGGATCGGGGTGAGAAATTTAAGCAGTGGGCGAAAGAATCGTTTTAGCGTTTGGCCATGTGATCGTTGTATGACTGATCGATAGAAGCAGGTGATCGATCGCTGACTCTTCCAGGGACTTTTTCGGCGGTAGCAGACTCAAATGAAATCTTCGCGATGAAGAAAATCATGAGAATCATAACGACTGAGCCTAGTTTAACTGACATTATTGTTTCCCTAAACAACCAAACTTCTTGTGACTAAGTTTCTATCGGTATAAAAATCCGGAACTTGAGAACCTTTCCATAGATTCTATCGACTATTATTGGTCTGAATTTAAGGGGGCACGATTTTGTCGTAAAAACAGACGCTTAGAATCGATATCTCTCGGGAGATAAGCTCTTTTTTTCAAACCACGGAGTGATCTTTTGTGAAATGAGCTTACGCGCCAGCTCGAGATCGAGATTCTCGGGAGATTGGATTCCACGGCACAGCTCATCCAAAACTTCATCCTGAATCGCACCGACTTCTTTCACCAAGTGATAGGGAACAAGAGTGTAAGTCACCAGACCATACCGAGAGCGAAAATGTTCAGGGAATGTGTTTTCTAATTTGTGTTCAACTTTTTTACGAAGAAGAAATTTTTCATCGCCGACCTTGTCGCACATTTCAACAAAGTTTTCCTGGGCCAAGTCGGAGATGGCATCACCAGCAGCTTTTTGAACTGAATTATAGTTTTGGAAGATGGTTTGGTAATCATTGGGATGCTCAGTCATCTGATCAAGAAGAAATTGAACGTCAGCAAATCCTGAGTTCATACCCTGACCAAAAAAAGGAACCATGGCGTGCGCAGAGTCTCCTAGAAGTGCGATCTGGTCTTCATAGATCCAAGGTTTCATTCTCACTGTTCCTAAAAAACCTTGTGGATTGGCCTGATACTCTTTTTCAAAATCAGGCATAAAGGGAATAGTGTCTTGATAATTTTCTTCAAAATAATTTTTGAAAGCCGTGGGATTTTTAAAATCTTCGAACCAAGTTTTGGGAATGTATAAAGTCATCGTGAAAGATCCGTCACGATTGGGAAGACCCATGAGCATGTGATTGCCTCGGGGCCAGATGTGAAGGGAATTCTCATCCATCACGTATTGGCCATCTTTTGCTGGCATGTGCATTTCTTTATAATCTGTTCCCAGAGGCTCAACGCCGTACTTCGCTTTGTCTCCGAGGGCCTCGACCATCGTCTGTCTGACGGCCGACCCGGTCCCGTCGGTTCCGAAAAGAAGATCGTAAGAAAGGGGCGCGCTACTTTCAAAATGGGCGATTTTCTTTTTGAGATCAATGGATTTTAAAGGGGAGTTAAAATGAATCGGCACTCCCACTTTTTCCGCTTCATCCATGAGAAGACAATTGAGCTCTGAGCGGCTCACGGAGTGATTGCATTCCGTATTGTCTTTTCCGTAAGGCTGGTAGGCAATTTCGCCGGCCTTGGAGTGCATCGTTCGGCCGGTGACTGGTGAAGTAATTTGACGGACAGTCTCCCAAAGACCTAAGTCTCTGAGCGGCTTAACACCTTTTGCGGTGACAATGAGGTTAATCGATTTTCCCGCGGCGGTTCCCGCTTTTCTCATGTCAGAACGTCTTTCAAAAATAGAAACGTCATGGCCACGTTTTTTGAGTGCGATGGCCAGAAGAGAACCAACCAAACCTGCTCCCGCAACGATAATTTTCCGAGGTTTTTCCATTAAATTGATTCCTTCATGATCTGAACAAAACGGTAGCAATCTTCATACGAATTATACAGAGGAACTGGAGTGACTCGGAGAATATCTGGTTCACGAAAATCAAGGATCACCCCTTTTTCTCTCAATATTTTCACCAGGGGCTTGGGATCTTTTTTCATCTGGATTGAAAGCATGGATCCGCGAGCTTTTGGTGTAATGATATCAAGTTTTCCTTCGCAGTTTTCTTTCAGTAAGTATTCGAGGTAGGAAGTGAGTTTGTCTCCGCGAGCACGAAGATTCCCAATCCCTGCTTCATCAAAAATATTCATCGAAGCACGAAGAGATGCGAGTTGAAAGATCGGCGGATTCGATAACTGCCAGGCTTCTACAGTTGGAATCGGTTCAAATGTAGGTCCCATTTTAAAGCGGCTATTTTTATCATGTCCCCACCAGCCTTCGAAGCGCGGAATCTTTTTATCCCCGAAATGTTTTTCATGGACGAACGCACCCGCAAGTCCACCGGGGCCAGAGTTTAAATACTTGTAGGTACACCAAACGGCAAAATCCACATCGTCGTCGTGGAGATTCATCGTGAGATTTCCCGCACCGTGAGCGAGATTAAACCCGCACAGGGCGCCGTTCTTATGCGCGGCCGCAGTGATCTCTTTAAAGTTAAAACATTGTCCAGAAAGGTAATTACAGTTTCCGAGCATCACGAGGGCGAGGCTGTCACCCAGAGCATTGATCTGCGCGATCACATCTTCGGGTTCAACCGTTTTCTTTCCCGGAGCGGGTTGTAATTCTACGATCGTTAAAGCGGGATCAAATCCATGAAAGCGCACTTGAGAATCCAGTGCGTATTTGTCTGAGGGAAAAGTGTTGTTCTCGATTAAAATTTTGAACCGAGTTCTGGTTGGACGATAGAATGAAACTAGCATGAGATGAAGGTTCACCGTCAGTGTGTTCATCGCCACAACTTCAGAATTTTTGGCGCCGACGAGGTTGGCGAAACTCTTGGTGATGTTTTCATGGTAGGGCAGCCACGGATGAGGACCTTCGAAATGTCCTTCGACGCCGTACTCTGCCCAGGAGTCAAGTTCTGTCTCGATTGCCTTGCGAGTGTCTTTTGGCTGAAGACCAAGCGAGTGACCACAAAAATAAAGTCCCTGCCCACCAGGTGATTTGGGAAAATGAAATCTCGACCGGAAGACCGACATCGGATCGCTTGCGTCGAGGTCTTTAGCGGAATCAATATGGTTATGCGTGGATTGGTACATTTTATTCCTTAATCGAGACTGACAAGTGAGGAAGAGATTCAACTTCTAGGGACACAGTCATTCCAGGTTCTAGAGCAATGGCCGCTGTAGCTGCTCCAGCGAGAACAAAACATCCGGCCGGAATACTCTGGCCACGAAGAGAAAGAAGCTCGGCCAACTGAATCACCGAAATGACTGGGTCATCGGAAATCTCGCGGGAGTTTCCTTCCATTATCGTTTCATCGTTAACTTTCATCCTCATCCGCAAATTCTTCAGATCTATTTTTCTGAAGTCGGTAAACTTCGGGCCGAGAACATAGTGAGAAGAAGAAGAGTTGTCTGAGATCACATCTTCCATCGAAAAATATTTAAATCCGTCATAGCGCGAATCAAGAATTTCGAGAGCGGCACAAACAGCATCGGTTGCGTTGAGCACATCCTCGCGAGACACAATCCCTTTGAGTTCTGATTTAATGAAGAAGGCAACTTCCGGTTCAATTTTTGGATGAATAGAACCTTTGAGATGAAATGTTTCCCCGTTTTTCACTTCCATTTTGTCGGTGAGAACTCCGTAAAGAGGAGCGTCGAGATTCATTTGTTTTCTTTTTCCTTCAGAGGTGAGTCCCATCTTAAGACCGATCACTTTCTCATGAGAAGCTTCACGAAGACGAATCCCCTCTTCCTGGATGGAGTACGCATCTGCGCGAGGAAAATTCGGTATATCCTTAGAAAATTGCGGCAGCGATCGAGAACTTAGTCTCGCGTCATGCAGAGTGTTCGCAATTTTCTGGATGAGCGCTCTTTCCATAGCAATATGCCTTTTCCAATGAGACTCGGACGGTTTAAGATTTCCTATGAAATCATAGGAAGTTTTGATGAATGTGACAGGCCCTTATATCGACATATCTCCCATAC
>CANETG010000222.1 GCA_947440875.1 Bacteriovoracaceae bacterium | reverse complement strand
GAAAACTAACCCCTGCCTACGATCTGGTTAATTCAACTATCGCATTGCCGAATCCCGAAGAAGAGTTAGCGCTTGAATTAAATGGTAAAAAGAAAGGACTAACAAGAAGCGATTTCATAGATTATTTCGGACCTGACCACTGTTATGTCCCCAAGGATCGCGGGGAGAAAATGCTTAAAGATCTTGTGACCCAGGTTCCAACTTTTGAGGAATGGATAAAAAAGTCCTTCTTGTCTGAAGAAATGAAAGAGAAGTACATCAAGTTACTATCTATGAGAGCTAAGATACTGAGCGATAAGATGTAAAATGTACTAGTATGCAGGCACAATAAGGTCTGGGTGGGTGATATGCCCCCTTACTACGGCCACGAGAAAACGAAGGCGCTGTCTTAGATTACCCCAATCATTTACAGCGGTACCTTTAAATGCATTGTTTTGCGGGTAAAGTGGTACTCCGAGTTCTTGATGAAGTGAAAGTATGTTAGCAAAAGGTACATTCTTTAAGGCCGGATGCATGAACTCTGAGGTGATGTCTTTATTAAAAGGAATCAATACTCCGCCTGATATTTCTAGACCAGCTGAAGCTGCTGCAATCCCGCGGTAGAAGTACTCAACCATTCCTCTTGTTTCAAGCTCAGCAAATCTGAAAACAGCATCAACATTATTTTGAGCGCGCCTCTGCTCTCCCATCATCAAAAGAACTGTCCCGTAGGCGATGAGTTGTATCTTTTGATTTTCTCTCGTTTCGGTGAGGGCCTGGTGATACATTCGGAATCCTTCCCTAAGTTCACTTCGGGCTCGATCAAGTTCGGGGAGAAGTTTTTCAAAGTATGAAAACGGTAAAACGAAATTCGCCTTTCTACTACAGTACATCTTGAGAAATGCTTGTCCCAAGGGAACCATCTCAACTCCAATAATAAAATTAGTTCTCCCTAGGAGAGCTGAAAGCTCCTCCTGATTAGGCGTCAACTTCAGATTCCCTAGCACATCTTGTCCTACTCTCCTGACCGGGTCCATGACTTGGAAGCTTTCTCCGGTGATGAACTTTCCGGATGATTTTGCGGCCCAGTGACCAAAGTTATACCAAGTTGCGGCTGGAGAGTTAAAGCAAACCGAAAACTCTCGTGCGAGCTGAGCATAGGTTGAGCTTAAATAGCGGTTGCGATTGAAATGACTTCTTTTGAGGTCAATTCCTTTCCGCACCTTGGAGTCGATAAAAATTCTAGAGCTTGGAATGGTTGGTCTTTCATCCGCTGGGAGTAGATCCCACTGGTATTTGAGCCAGGACTTTGAGCTCAAAGTGGAGCTCAGGCCAATACAAGGGAAGAGAATAATAAAGCATATTAAAAATTTCATATTCAATCCATGTTGTGCCGAAGGAGCTGCGTTTTAATGTCCCCACATAACGAGACGATTTAGAAAAATTTCACCCTATTATTTAATGAATATAGATCGCCCCACAGCTCCTTTGAAAGAATGACTCGTAGTGATTTAATCGTGTCGAATAAATTGACAAAGACTTAAAGATAAAATGCCATTATTTGATACCTTGAATGCTTTTTTAACTGCCCTACTATAGTGGTGTTGAAAAAGCTTTCCCCAGAAATTAGCGAATAAAATTCGATATCTTAGTCATTTTAATCGACGGCACTTAAACGCTTTTTGGGAAATTCAATCTTGAAATGACGAGTTTTCAATCTAACTCTAGGATAAGATTTCAATTCTCTGGGGACTAATGATTGACCCAACACCATTCAAATGGGGCAGTTTCGAAGATTTCCAAAGACCCGGATCTCAAGAATTTTTCATTCAAGTATTAGTCTTGGATTTAATCTCAACCAATTCCTTGGTGGTTGTTTCGAGTCTTGTGGCCAATAATTCAACGAAAACTCTAAACCATTTTGGCTGGGCCGAGATGATCGTATCGAACTTCTGCTTCGGAATTGAGATGACTTCAGTATCCTGAGTCGTCACCACACTTGCGGACCGAGCTTGATTGAGTAAAAATCCCATTTCGCCAACGATCTCTCCCGGGCCGATAGTGCAGATAATGATTTCTGAATTATCGATACCCTTTTTTGTGACTTGGACTTGACCCGATTTGACTAAATAAAGATCAGTCCCAAAGTCTCCCTCCTTGATGACGGTAGCGCCGGATTTAAAGCTAAGCTCGGCACTCTGTGAAACATTTGCGGTATTCCTCTCAAGCGCATGCTGGACTCTAGTGAGAATAAATCTCGTGCTGAATGGCTTCGGGATGATTTCGACGTTATTAAGGAGTTCAAGCTCCGTACGGTAGTCATCGGCGGACGCACTGATAATAAAAATCGGCAAAGGTCTAAAAGCACTTCCGAGTCTCATCAATCTTTGTGATTCTTTCTCTTGGATGTGTTCGACGAATTTAATTCCATCTTTTTTAGGCATCTTGATGTCGGTGATAACCGCATCAAATTCCTCATTACTAAACTTGAAAGATCCGTCGAGACCGTCTAAAGCAGTGATGACTTTAAATCCCACGGACTCGAAGATATCCACCATCATCTCCAGCATATCTTTGTCATCGTCAACGATTAGAACTTTAAACTTTTTAGAGACCGCGACTTGGCTCATTGGTGAATATCCCTAGATAGTGAATAAATAGGAATCATTATCTCCGAAATCAGAAAAGTTCGGAAAAATTCAGAAAAAAACTTGAAAGCCAAAATCGAAACAATGACCTATAACTTTTGTACTTGATCAAAGTCTTTATTAATTAAATAAAAAATACTGAGTCTACCCATGACTATTGCTCGCACCTAGAACCTTAACGTGGGCAGAGTGAAACTTAAGCTCAATTCTCAGTTTTATTCTGAAAATAGAGTTCGAGCGATACCGAATCAATGACTCCCCCATTCTTCAGCATACACCGGTCCATCGTTGTGAGCTCATTACCTTGACCGATGACCTTAATGATTTGTGGTGATCCCCCGAGGTTGTGACAAACCCAGAAACCGGTTGTGCCAAAACCAGATCTCTTTCCTTCGAGGATTTCTTCGTAGGATTTTTTGAACGGCTTAAGGCACGCCTTCTCTTTGCAGGCGTCGTTGAAAAGAACGCTGGTTTTTTTATCAATACAATAGTCCTGAGTTTCGAAAATCTTTTCGCGGTTATGGAGATAATAGAAGCGCGTTTTTCCGCAACTAATCTGCGCTTTGGCCGGAAATGAAGTCAGCGCTAAAAGTCCCCAGACGCATAATTTCCCGAGGGACCCAGACATGATTGTTCTCACATTCGTACTCCGAGTGATAGGTCTGACAGCTAGAATCTGAGTTTCGGATCAAGTACTCGCAGCGACCGCTATCAGCGTTGAATCTCCGTCCTGCAAGGACGACTTGATGGCCGGAACTCGATATAGATCTTAGGCTCTCCATCGGGCGCGCGAGAACGGAACTATTAATCCCTAAAGAGACCGGGCGATTCCCACTCAGGACTTCGTCGATTCTTTGATAAAACGTACCGTGTGAGGGATGTTCGAAAGGCTCTGGTCCTTTTTTGACGAGACTCTCAACTCTGAGATTGGGCGGAAGTGGAATCCGCGACTGGCAGACCGAGTTGGGGAGCTGATTTAAGATGCGCTTAAATTCATCGGATTCCACTAGCCTCAGGAGGTCCGCAGTCGCGGCTCCGGTGAACAGAGGAACGACGTTTTCTGTGTAAAGGCACTCTTCGGGACGGTTCTTATTGGGATACATCGCGAGCATCGCCTGCTCCTGCTCCTCGCTCCACGAATAATCTTCTGAGGGAAATTCGGCCTCGAGGCAGAAGCCTTCTTCCCTTGTTGCCTCGATAGCAATACTTGTGAACCCACCACCGAGGGGCAGAAACTGCGCCACCGGATCTCTCCAGACTGCTTCGAAACTCGCAAGGTGCTCCGGGGTCTCGTTATTGATGTACTGCCTGGCGATGTCTGCGGGGGAAATGTTTTGCCTTAACTCGTAGCTCACGAGATCGGCACCGACGAAAGCGTAGCACCAGCCGGTCGTATCCTGATGCCTTCTGTCCGGAAGATTTCTCCGTGCGAATTCACTCCGGAGATCGATGTTTTCGCAATTCGTACGCTCTTTTTCGGCATTGAGCTCAAGGGCGAGCGGAGTTGAGCGCGCAGAAAAGGGATTGGTCTGGGAATGCGCCAATTGCGAGACAAAAAAAAGAAGGACGGAGGCAAATTTCATCTTTGGTATTATCGGGATTAATGAGGAAAAGAATTAATCCTGGTCGTCCGACCTTAGCACTCGGCAATAAAGATCTTTCACGCTGAGGTTGAAAGAAACCGGAATCTTCACCGAAGAATTTCTCTCATTGAGAGATCGTTTCAGAAAGATCCTCACTCGCTCGATCTTTCCTGAACCGTCGTAATTCACACCCAAATTTTGACCACGGAAGCTCTGAAAGAAATCGCTAAAGGGAAGAAACACTCTGCGACCGCTCGGAATTGTCAGATCGAATTCATAAGTATTTTCTTCACTTGGTTTAGTAACGACCAATTGAACAGTCATCACGAGTTGAGTGGGTTTGAGTTCTCTTAAGATAAAACTAATTCCAGATTTTTCTTCCCCTCGACTTTGCAAGGGCGAAAATAACGATCCACTCAAGTCAATGCCGGTAAAACCAACAAAACCAGTGCGACCGCGGATTGCACCTAGAGCACCGGCGAAAGAAATTTCACCGTTTGGGCTCACCTCAACTGAGGCCTCGGACGCAGTGACAGGTAAAGCTTCGGGTCTGTTATCGGAATCGAGGAATGTTCTGACCATATGATCGTTACCTAAGGCCCAGAGGTTTGAAGACAAGGATAGAGTAAGAAGGATAAAAAAAGCTTTCATAGGGGACTTCTATCTCAATCTCGGATTTCTCTAG
>CANETG010000221.1 GCA_947440875.1 Bacteriovoracaceae bacterium | reverse complement strand
ATTCTTTCTCAGAACGCCAAACAGATCGGGATGATGGACCGCGCGGCGCTCTTAAAGCAGCTCGAAGTTACTGGATCGTTCATGACGATCAAGAATGACCAGACGACAACAGTTTTAATTATCGTCCTGACGATTGCAGCAGCTGGACTTCTCACTTGGGGAATCATGTCTTCGACGAAGACTCGCTATGAGAAGAAAACGAAGGAAATGGAAGCGGACTACGATCGCCGCGAACAAGCTGCCATTGACGAGAACGCCAGAAGAATTGCGACACTTGACCAGACGTTTGCAGAGCGCGCGCGCCTTCGTGATGAAGGTTACGTGTGGCAGGTTTGCTCGACTACAAGAACTCCAAAAACTTCTTCTTGTTCGTATGATTTCAAGTCTTATGCGGGTGAAGAAGTCTGTGTGACGAACTGTCTGAAGAATCCTTCGGGACTTGAAACTGGTCACGTCAAAACTTGTCTCTCGGCCTACATTCCGAATAACTGTTTCGTAAAGAATCCTACAGAGGCAGGCTATGATGATGGTTACGACAATGGTTATGATAACGGATTCAACGTTGGCTATGATCGTGCTTACGACCAAGCATATGATCGCGAATACACCCGTGCGTACGACAACGCTTACTCGAGTGCATATAACTCTGGGTATGATTCTGGCTACAATGTCGGATTCAGCGCTGGGTATGATGACGGTTACGATGACAACTACACTCCACCAGAAGTCCCTTGCACTGAAAACTGTGCTGGAAGTGAAAAGGCTCTTGCAAGTATGAGATCACTTTTCACTCCGAAGACAGAAGACGATCGCGCCGTTGGATACCGAAAGGGATTCTCGGAAGGGTATGCTTATGCGCTTCAATTGAAAGTGGGAATCAATTAAAAAAGCGAAGGGGGCCCAAGGCCCCCTTTTTATTTTCGATTTATTTTATTGGCTTGAAACAAACTTCCCCGTTAACCTTTGCCCTACAGGCCAGACGGATCGTCTTACCTTCTACAAAATCTTTTCCGCGTTTTTCCGTAAATTCTCCTCTCAGTGATTCGAGAGTATTGGATTCAATCACTCCAGCGGGCTGAAGATTTTCTTTTCCGGATACGACTTCAATCCGGCAAGCTCCGCATGAACCTGATAGACATCCGTGAGGAAGTTCTTCGCCTTGATCAGAAAGAGAATCGTAGAGGATTCCACCTTCTTTCACTTCGAATACTTTTTCTGTGCCATCAATTGACACTCTGGGCATAGGTTTTTCTACCTTGTCAAAATCGACCCTATTTAAGAAACTTTCAAACACTTTTATTCTAACCTAAGTCAAAAGAGATACCAATGCAGACGCTCGAAAAAATGTATTCAATGGGCCACGAACAGGTCGTTTTCTTTCAGGATAAGACTTGCGGCTTAAAGGCGATAGTTGCCATCCATGATACGACATTGGGTCCTGCACTCGGTGGAACGCGGATGTGGCCTTATGCAACTGAAGATGAGGCACTTATCGACGTCCTTCGACTTTCGAAAGGAATGACTTATAAAGCTGCCGTCTCGGGATTAAATCTTGGCGGTGGAAAAGCTGTCATTATCGGTGATCCGAGAAAAGATAAGTCGGAAGCTCTCTTTCGCGCTTTTGGGCGCTTCATCGAATCACTCAATGGTCGCTACATTACGGCCGAAGACGTGAATATCAATGTTGATGATGTTGAGCATATTTTTGCAGAAACTAATTTTGTCACTGGTGTTGCTCAGGCATATGGCGGTTCCGGCAACCCAGCTCCCTATACTGCTCTCGGAGTTTTTCGCGGAATCGAAGCTGCTGCGACGAAAGCATACGGCTCAAGAAGCCTAACGGGAAAAACAATTACTATTCAGGGAGTAGGTGCAGTTGGTTTTGAACTCACTAAGCTTCTTACTGAAGTTGGTGCAAACATTATCTACACCGACATTAACGAAAGAAATATTCAGAAGATGAGGGAATCATTCCCGACGGCAAAGTTCGTTGAAGCTAAAGAAATTTTTGGAGTGAATTGTGATATTTATTCACCGTGCGCTCTGGGGGCTTCAATTAATGATGAGACGATTCCTCAGCTGAAGTGCAAAATTGTTGCAGGAGCCGCGAACAATCAATTGAAAGAAGATCGTCATGGTTTAATTCTTAAAGAAAGAGGAATCATCTACGCTCCAGACTACCTCATCAATGCCGGTGGAGTAATGAACGTCTCTATTGAATTTGAAGGATGGGCAGACTCCAAGTCACGTCGTATGGTCGACACGATTTATGATAAGACTTTGGAAATTTTCCGGATTAGTGATGAACAGAATATTCCGGTCAATAAAGCTGCTGATGTGATGGCAGAAAATAGAATCCTCTCGATTAGAAATATCAAGAATAGTTATCTTGGAAAAACTAATCACCGCATTCCAGGTCAGAAAAGAAGAAACTAATCCTCAGGCCCTCCATAAGAAGGGAGGGCCTTTCACTCGGTTTTGAGTCAATTCACCCCGCCTGATATCACTTTCACTAATAGGAGTCAGTAATCACTCTTGATTCTCTTGGCATCGTTCGTGCTCCCTTGAAGTCGAGCTGGATCGGGCTTAGGAGGAATTATGAACAGTATGTTGAACGAGCGAATGAATGAGTTAAAGGGTACGTTGTACGCCCTCTGGGATCGATTGAGAAATACTGATGAGACCTCTGATGATGATTCGATTGACTTGGATTACGAAAACAATTTTGAAGATGATTTGCCACTACAGCTTAACAAGGATCAAGGTCCAGGTGTGAGATACACGACAACAGAAAATAATCCACTTTCAGCTGGAGAGGAAAAAGTTGAAGCGATTGGGATTGATAGTTTTGGAGAAGATAATTCTCCGGATCCGGACCAGATTATCGACCGTCGACGTTAATAATGGCAAAGGCGCCACCGATTGATTTGTTGAACACCCTTGGACATATTTTCTCTTAATATTTTCGAAGTTCACTATTAAAAAGAACTATTTTCAGATACTTAGTGGGGCAAATTTGACCACCGCTTGGAACGTTTCTCAATCTAGAAGACCATAGTCGTATGAGATTGTTAGTTCTTTTACTTCTTCTTTTTCAAGCGGGATGTGCAACTAAGTACATGCTCCCTGGAAATAGATTTCTGACACCTGAATCTCAAGGCGAGGCTTTCCGCGGCCAAATTGAAATTCAGAAAACTACCGGCAACGAATTAAGCATTGATACGACTCAGGGGACTATTGATGAGGGAGTCATTTATTCGGAAGTTTCCCGAACTGCATTTCTTTTATCGAACTCACTTTTTGATCAGCTCGATCTTTTTTGGTCTCACACCGCTGGTGCAAATTCCATGCTCGGTGGGAAATTTCAATTTTTAGGCGGTTCGCGAGTTTCAAAAGCCACTGGACACAAGTTGGCGATCGCCGCTGCTATTGGAAGTAATGAACACGAAACTGACGATGGAGTTGTCGACTTCACTCTCGGTGGTCAGGAGTATTTAATTTTATATGGATATCGATTCGCGGAAGAGTTCATACTTTATTCTTCTCTTTCACAGGCAAATTATCATTTCGACGGAGAAATTAATTTAAACGGTTCTACTATCGATGGACTGCAACCTAAGATTGATTCAAGAATCATGAGTCTATCAGGTGGAATGGAAGCGAGTATGAATCCTGTTTTTGCAAAGCTTGAGTTCACTTATCAGTCTATCTCGTCTGATAAGACTAAAGCATACACCAATTTTATCACTGGTTTGAGTATAGGGATCTCCTTTTAGCACCCATTTTTGCCCTTCTGGTGGCCTCTCCCAGAAATGCCTTAAAATAGAAGATGGGAGATTGTACCTTGAGATTGAAACTCTTAACTTTTCTGTGCACATTTGCAATCGCATCGGTGGCAAACGCTAAACTTGATTTTGAAGATCACGCGTTCCCTGAATTCGTGACTTCAGCTCGCGCGCTAGCCATGGGAAATGCCTACATCAACAGAGTGGATGATGCTTGGTCTGCGTTTTATAATCCAGCTGGGCTAGGAACAGTACGGAAGCCACAATTTCATTTGGCGAACGTTCACTTTGAGGCGAGTAATAAACTTCTAAATATTATTAGCCAGGGGCCTGCGACGGACATCCCTGGAAATTACGCAGATACATTCGACGCCGAGGAACTAAGATCCGTTCTTGCAAAAGACCAGGGCAAGCTAACCCATTCCCGCATGCAAGCCTTTCCTAATTTTACTGTTCGAGGAATGACCATCGGATATCTTTTCTCACAGCGAAATCGCGCTATCATAAATGACGACGTTGCAAATAATTTAGAAATTGCTGAGCGAAGAGATCACGGACCTGTGTTCGCTCTTAATGCATCTCTCTTCGGTGGGGTTTTTAAGATCGGTGCGAGTGGGACGTACCTCAATAGGCGAGATCTCTACAAATCAATTGCACCAACGGGGTCTACAAAAATTGAAGACTCCGATTATAAAAGTGGAAGAAGCCTTCAACTCACGGCCGGAGCAAGGCTAACTTTGCCTTTGGTATTAATTCCTACCTTCTCTGCAGTTCTGAGAAATGCAACTGCGAACGATTTTGAAGGGAGTAAGTCTGGTGGTTTGCCTGATGAAATTGAACAAACAGTTGATTTCGGTTTTTCGATTACACCACAGATCGGAAAGAAAATTAGACTTCACATGGAGGCCAACCTCAAAGATGCCATGGATGCATATGATACTGATTACAAAAGACGACTGGCCGCCGGAGTAGAAATCGACTTCAACCGACGAATCTTTCTCCGGGGTGGCTGGGGCGATGGCTTCGGATCAGGTGGTATTGGTGTCCGTTCCCGTACCTTTATTTTCGATCTCACCACCTATGCTGTTGATAGGTCATTGGAAGGATTCCGTGAGGAAGAAGATCGCCGTTGGGCATTGTCCCTTTCCTCTGGTT
>CANETG010000220.1 GCA_947440875.1 Bacteriovoracaceae bacterium | reverse complement strand
GGGCGACCGTCAGGAAGAGTGTTCGCGTCGCCAACACCAATATCGAGATCTTGAAGATCATCCGTGTCGAGGTAAAGAGAAAGCATCATACCGCCATCAATGATGTTCGGTGCGAATTCTATTTGTGATTGCTTGGTTTCAGGAATCGGACCTTTGATCCCAAGATCAAGATCGATGTTAAGAAACTTCATCGTAATGACGGCCTTACCATCAACCACAGTGAAGAATGGACCTTTCACTCCATTAATTTCTGGGAGACCACCACCTTGCTGTCCACAGGCGGTCGATAAAACGATCGCAGCACAAACGAAAGCTACTTTAAAAGGGCCCAACCAAGTTTTCATTCAAACCATCCTTTTGGAATTGGAACATGACTTCTGCCAACATTATTTTCTATGGAGATTAGTTTAGCAACGGGCGGCAGAAGTTTCCAAGACAGATGCATCAATATATTAGATAATTCTTCCAATGAAAGCGACAGGCACTCTCTCGAAGATGAAAACGACTCCCATTTCACCCGTTAAGTATGAATTAACGCTAAGCGAGGTGCGATATGATATCACTTCTCTGGTGGGGCAATCGATCCGCCTGACTCACTCAGGAAATATCCTCTGCCAAAATTGCGGCAAGAAAACCAAAAAATCCTACGCTCAAGGTTACTGCTATCCCTGTACCATGAAGCTCGCCGAATGCGACCTGTGCATTTTAAAACCAGAGACCTGTCACTATGATAAAGGAACGTGCCGAGAGCCGGCCTGGGGGCTTGAGAACTGTTTTAAACCCCATGTGATTTACCTCGCTAATTCTTCTGGGCTCAAAGTGGGAATCACCCGAAAGACGCAGGTCCCGACGAGGTGGATTGATCAAGGAGCGACCGAAGCTCTTCCCATTCTCGAAGTGAAGAACCGTTTTCTTTCCGGGCAGATTGAAGTGATTTTTAAAAAACTCGTCGCTGATAAAACGGACTGGCGAAAAATGCTCAGAGGAAATCCGGAATATATTGATCTCCAGGCATGGAAAACAAAACTTCTCTCCGAACTGGGTGAGCATCTTAAAGCCCATGATTACGTTGTCCTGGATGAACCGGTCGTGAAATTTCATTACCCCGTGGACACTTACCCTGATAAAGTGAGTTCGTTCAACCTCGATAAAGTCAATGATATTTCGGCCAAACTGATGGGGATCAAGGGACAGTATCTGATTTTTGAAACTGGTGTTCTCAATGTTCGGACTCACACCGGATACGAAGTCACTCTCGAATCACTAGCATAAGGCGATCAATTCCATGAATCCCAAAACTATTTATCTCAAAGACTATACTCCTTCGAAGTTTCAGATCGATGAGGTGCAT
Organism: Bacteriovoracaceae bacterium; assembly: GCA_947440875.1. GTDB lineage: Bacteria > Bdellovibrionota > Bacteriovoracia > Bacteriovoracales > Bacteriovoracaceae > Peredibacter. Next base: position 3,597 of record CANETG010000220.1, on the reverse strand, counting down.
TTGTCGGTTTCTATTTTCGATGAGAAAACGATCGTCGATTCTCGGATGGAAATTCGCTTTGGTAAGACCGTGCCTTCGAATCTCGAGTTAAACGGCGAGAACATGAAGCTTGTCGCCGTTAAAATGAACGGCAAAGAATTGAGTAGTCATCAGTACCAACTCTCGAGCGATAAGTTGGTCATTTTAAATATCACCGACGCAGAGTTTACGATCGAAACAAGTGTCGAAATTGATCCCTTCCAAAATACGGCACTGGAAGGTTTTTACAAGTCTGGTGATCAACTCTGCACTCAGTGTGAGCCGGAGGGGTTTCGAAAGATTACCTACTCGATTGATCGTCCCGATGTCATGGCAAAATTCAGCACGAGAATGTCGGCAGACAAAAAGATGTTTCCGTTTCTTCTGTCGAACGGGAACCGCATCGGGTCGGGAGATTTACCGGATGGTCGCCACTGGGTGCAGTGGGAAGATCCCTTTAGAAAACCGAGTTATCTTTTTGCGATGGTGGCCGGAGACTTTGATGTCGCCCGCGATTCATTTTCGACGAAGTCGGGTCGTGAAGTTGCTCTGGAAATCTACGTCGACAAAGGGAACCTCGGAAAAACTCGCCACGCGATGGAGAGCCTCAAACAGTGCATGAAATGGGACGAGGATACTTTCGGTCTTGAATACGATCTCGATATCTACATGATCGTTGCGGTCGACTCATTCAACATGGGGGCGATGGAAAACAAGGGCCTTAATATCTTCAATTCGGCGTATGTTCTTGCTAACGATACCTCGGCGACCGACCATGACTTTCAAGGAATCCAGGGAGTCATCGGTCATGAGTACTTTCACAACTGGACGGGGAATCGAATCACTTGCCGGGACTGGTTTCAGCTCACCTTGAAAGAAGGTCTGACGGTTTACCGAGATCAAGAATTTTCTTCGGACATGCTCTCTCGAGCAGTCAAGCGCCTCGAAGATGTCCGCGTGCTTAAAGAGAGGCAATTTGCTGAGGACGCTGGGCCTCTCAGTCACCCCATTCGTCCTTCAAGTTACATCGAGATTAATAATTTTTATACCTCAACAGTTTATGAGAAAGGGGCAGAAGTTATTCGCATGATCGCCACCCTGATTGGGAGAGAAAAATTCCGCCAGGGGATGGACAAGTATTTTGAACTCTTTGACGGACAGGCCGTCACCACGGAAGATTTCGTGAAGGCGATGGAAATTGCCAGTGGCAAAGATCTCACTCAATTTCGGTTTTGGTATGAGCGGCCAGGAACTCCGACGATCTTGGTGGAATCGGAATTGAAAGGGGATGAGCTTCAGTTAAAGATTCGCCAGAAATACGCGCCCACGATTTTGCGAATCACCGAAGGCAATGTGCTTCATGTGCCGTTCCGGATCGGACTCATTTCGGAGAGCGCAGATGAAGAAAGAATTCTTGAACTCACCAAGATGGAAGAAACTTTTCGCTTCCCAGTGAAGGGGAAAACGATTCTTTCGCTCAATCGCGGCTTCTCCGCGCCGGTTCAGGTGGAGTACAAGTATTCGATGGATGAACTTCTCCACTTGATGGGCAAAGATAGCGATCCTTACTGCCGTTACGAGGCGACTCAGAAAGTTTATGACCGACTCATCCAGGAAGACCTTTCGCATTTAAAAGCGCATGAGAAACTGAATGCCGATCTTCCGTCAGATTTTCTCAAGGCGCTCAATTCGATGTTGACCGATGAGCGAATCGATCTCTCATTCAAATCATTTCTCTTAGACCTTCCCTCTGAGAATGGGATCTCCCAGGAAATGGGCCAGCCAGACTTTGATGCCATCCATGCCGTTCATAAGAATCTTGAGCGAAAAATCGGTCTCGCTTTCGGTGACTGGTTTGAAGAAGAGCATACCAAACTCAGTCGGACGCAGCGTTTTGAACTCACTCCCGAGGCTTATGGTCAGAGAGCACTAAAGAACAAAGCGCTCCATTACCTGGTGTCTTCGGAGTCTGAGAAGGGAAAAAAAGTGTTGATTTCGCACTATGAGCACGCAACCAACATGACTGAGGAAATCGCTGGTCTGTCGCATTTTATTCAGTCCGGTGTCGAGCTCGATCACCCTGCGATCAGAAGGTTCTATGAAAAGTGGAAACAGGATTCTCTTGTCATGCAAAAGTGGTTCGGAGTTTTGGCCGCTCATACTCCCAAATCAGATGCTGTCTCACGGCTTAAAATTTTAGAAAAAGATCCTCTCTTTAAAAAAGAAGTTCCCAATTACTTGCGCGCACTCTATTTCCAGTTTGCGAAAAATAATTTAGTTTCTTTTCATCAGAAAGATGGCAGCGGTTATGATTTTATCTCAGAAAGAATTCTTTGGATCGACAAGATGAATCCACAAGTTGCCTCTCGAGCGGCGACTTCATTTTCATTTATTAAGAAAGTTGATCCCGTTAGGCAATCGGGCATGAAGAAAGCGCTGAAGCTGATTATGGACAATCAGCCTTCGCGTGATACTTTTGAAGTGATCTCAAAGTATCTTGCGGAGTAAGAGAAAACGCGGAATTTGCGATGCAAGAAGTCCAAATGTGGGGCCAGATTTTCCGGATGGTACTGGCCAAAAATGATGGTAAGATTTAATGATAAGTTCATTCATTTTAGATTGTTAAATGTTCGGGGTCTTTATGGATCAAACACTGTCCCTTAGGCAAAAAGCTCTCAAAATCAATCTGGCGAAACGCTTTTATGGCACTTTCGCCGAGATCGGTGCCGGTCAAGAAGTGGCAAGGCATTTCTTCCAAGCAGGCGGATCGTCGGGATCAATTGCAAAAACAATCTCGGCTTACGACATGACTTTTTCCGATCACATCTACGGTAAAGAAACTTCCGGCAGATATGTCTGTGAATCTCGCCTCTCAAAAATGCTCTCCAAAGAATACGAATTGCTGCAAGAGCGCCTCGCCGAGACGCGCGGGAAAGATCATCAGTTTTTTGTTTTCGCTAACACCGTTGCCGCACTTAATTTTAAACGCACCAACGAGGCGCACGGATGGCTAGGAGTTCGATTCCAGGAGTCTCCAGGTGCGGACGTCAGTGAAGTTCTCATTCACGTCCGAATGCTTGATCCGCAGAACGTTCTCCAGCAGGACGCCCTGGGGATTGTGGGCGTGAATCTCGTCTACGCGGCTCTTTTTTTGTACCGGTATCCCGAAGCTTTCATCCGTTCTCTTCTGGATCACTTGGACACCTCCCGGATTGAAGTGAATTTTATCCGCTTCAATGGAAAAGTGTTTCAAGACGTTGATAATCGTCTGATGAATCTGATGCTTCTTCAAGAGGGCATGACTCACGCGATTATGTTCGATGAAAAAGGCGATGTCGTTCTTCCGAGTGATTTTCTCTTCCGAAAGGAAGTCCTGGTGGTCCGGGGCTCTTACCGTCCTCCGACATTAGTTTCTCTTGATATGATTGAATCTGGAAAAATTAATTTTGCCCGAGACATCGGTGTGAGGCCGGAAGATGTTGTGACGATTTCGGAAATCACTATTTCAAATCTCAGATCCGATGATGGGGAGATCACAAAAGAAGACTTCCTGGCGCGGGTGGATCTGCTCTGTACTCT
>CANETG010000219.1 GCA_947440875.1 Bacteriovoracaceae bacterium | reverse complement strand
TATAAAGATGAGGATAATAAAGAGTCCCAAGAGGCGACTGAAGAAGAGATAGATTACAGAGCTGTTCCAAAAAATCAGTGAGTTAAAGTTCATACCCCCTCCCGCCGATAAGACTAATGGAGGGTTTATGAAATATCTCATTTTTTTCACGTTGGTTTCAGGACAAGTCTTTGCGGCCGACAAGCTGGGTGAATTCAATAAGAAGCTCATGGAAAACTTTGATAAGGATATGAAGACCAACAATGATCTTTCTGTCAGAAAAGACCGAGGTCCTTCCCGAGGGCCAGCGTCAGTTGCCCCCGAGATTGACTCGCGAAATATTCAAGAAGAAAAAAGAATCGATAAACATCGTCAAATAGGTCACAGAGATTGGTAATTATTTTTCCATCGATAGAAATTTCGAAAACAGATCAATCGGGAGCGGGAAGAAGGTTGCTTTAGCTCCCCCAGCAATTGAGATCTCTCTCATCGTTTCTAAATAACGAAGAGTAATCGCATGTTTCTCTCCGCCCAGAACCCGAGCAGCTTCAGCTAATTTCTGAGAAGCTTCAAATTCACCTTGTGCAGAAATAATCTTCGCACGCTTCTCTCTTTCCGCTTCGGCCTGTTTGGCCATCGCTCTTTGCATGTCGAGCGGAAGATCGATGGCTTTTACTTCAACGTTGGTGACTTTGATTCCCCACGGCTCAGTCACTTCATCGAGGATTTCCTGAAGCTTGAGATTAATTTTATCGCGGTGACTGAGAATTTCATCGAGATCGTACTGCCCGATCACTGACCGAAGAGTCGTTTGAGCGATTTGCGAAGTTGCGTGATAGAAATTTTCAACCGCAATGATCGCTCGCTCTGGGTTACTGACCTTGAAGTAAACGACGCCGTTTACTTTGAGAGTGACGTTGTCTTTGGAGATGATGTCTTGAGAAGGCACATCCATCGTCACGAGACGAAGATCAACTTTGACCATTTTCTCAATTCCAGGAACGAGAATGATGAGACCTGGGCCACGAACGCCACCAAATTTACCGAGTCGGAAAACAACTCCGCGCTCGTATTCATTGAGGATTTTGAAAGTGCTGAATAAAATCAGCGCAGCGAAAATGAGGAAAGGCAGGTAAGTTAACATTGAGACTCCTTAGGTAGTCTTTTTCTTTATTTGAAGAGTCATTTGTTGATTGTCGGAATTGATAACGGTGATAGTGTCTCCGGTCGTAAAATCTTCTTCACCTGTTGCGTTCCAGATCTCTCCGCGAACTTTCACCTGAAAGTAAGATCCATTTTTTCCCATCACGATGCCCTCAGATTCTAACGGGACGAAAAAATCTACAGGTGATTTTTTCTTCTTGGAATCTTTTAACACATACCATGTGAGAAAAATCATCGGGCCCAGGATCCCTAGAAACGTTGAGATGATGATCGGATATTGGATACTGATGAATCCCTCTTCTCCATGAAAGAGAAATAATGATCCAAGACCAAAAGCACTGATACCCGCTAAACCAAGAAGTCCGTAGCTTGTGACGTAGATTTCGAGAATAAGGCAGACGACTCCAACGACGATAAGTCCGAAGGCTCCCCAGTCGAGAGGAAGAACTTGAAAGGCAATCGCAGCAAGGACTAAAAATCCAGCTCCAATAGAACCAGCGATAAATCCACCCGGTGCTTGAAGTTCAAAATAAATGAGAGCGGCCCCGAGAAGAAATAAAAAGTAGGCCGTCGATGGGTTCGTAAGCACTTCAAGAATCTTTTGTCCGAAAGAAGGTTCGATATTTTTTACGATGGTATTTTCGAGAATGTTTAAAACTAGCTGTGTTCCCTTTGTTTTCCAGATTTTCCCTTTCAGGGAATTAAAAAGAGAAGCCTCATCGTTGACGATGCCATCGATGATTCCTAGTTTCAGTGCCTCTTTATCAGTGAAGGATTTTGCCAGAGTGATCATTTCTTCAAACGGCTGTGCGGGACGTCCTCTGACTTCAGACAAGGATCTGACAGTTGCAGTTAAATCACTCATCGCTTTTTTTCTTCCGTCACTTTCTTTTAAATCTTCACCAAGTCCGACGGGAGTTGCAGCACCCATATTTGTTCCGGGTGACATAAAAATGAAATGCGCTCCAGAAGCGATAATGGAGCCAGCGCTGGCCGCGGATGCTCCTTCAGGTGTGACCCAGACAACAACGGGATGATTTCCTTGGGCAAAAAGAGAAATGATATCTTTGGTCGAACTGACAAGTCCTCCCGGTGTATTCATTTTAATAATCGTCAACCGATGATCAGATGTTTTTCCGAGGTGAGTTTGTAGGTAATCAAAAGTCGCAGGAGTAATGGCCGACCGGATGGCGAGAATTCTTACTTCTTTTACGTCGTAAGAGAGGTGGTGAGAAGTTTCTGCATGCCCGAAAAGAGCACAGACAAAGAGGTCAACAAAGAGTAATATAGAAAGTCTTATCATTCCAAAGAGAATAGTTAAAAAGAGAATCAGGGGCAAGCATATGGCATTGCAAAAACTCACATTTTATCGTGGCACCATTATTAATCCTTTAAATGACAGGAAATGCGAATACCTGCAGGACGGAGTTCTGGTGGTTAAGGGAAGTAAGATCAAGGATCTCCTCTCTTATCAACAAGCTCTGACTACCTACGGAAAAAAAATGACCGAGGCCAATCTTAGACACGTGAAAGACTCTGTCATTCTTCCTGGCTTTTTTGATATGCACTTCCACTGGGTCCAAGACGATGTGAGACAAATGCCTAAGGACTCACTTCTTTCCTGGTTAGAGAAGTACACCTTCCCGACGGAAACGAAATTCGCTGTCAAAAGTTATGCGGATAAAAAAGCGAAAACATTTTTTGCGAAGCTTTCCAGCGTGGGAACTCTCGGTGGTGCCTGTTATAGCTCAGTTCACGAACATGCTATTGAAGCGGCGATGAAATACGTGAAAGGGGACTTCGTCATCGGCAACGTTCTCATGAATATGAACTCTCCCAAAAAACTGTCCCAAACTGAAGACGAGTCACTTTCACTGACAAAACGTCTCATTAAAAAATTCGGTAAGCGCCACTCATTTACTCCCCGTTTTGCGATCACCACAACTCCGAAAGTTATGAAAGAGGGAAGTCGGATGGCGGATAAAGCGAAATGTTTTAAGCAAACACATCTCTCGGAAACACCCCAGGAAATTGAATTTGTTCTTTCGCTCTATAAAAAATTTCCTGGCTTTGAAAATGTGAGTTCCTACACTGAAATCTATCAACGAACAGGAATGCTAGGGAAGCGATCGCTCATGGGTCATGGAATTCACCTCTCTCAAAAAGAGCTCGAAGTTTTAAGAGACTCAGACACGGCCGTCATTCACTGTCCCACTTCGAATGCTCCTCTTGAGCAGAAAGGCCTGGGCTCAGGGCTCTTTGATTTCCGTAGGATTGAAAAAGCGAAAGTTCGCTGGGCCCTGGGCTCTGATATTGGTGGGGGACCGTTCCTTTCTATGTTTGATGTGATGAGAAGCTTTGTTGATCAGAATCTTGAGAAAGGAATTAAGGGAGCAACTTTCACGAAGGCACTCTACCGCGCAACTCTGGCCGGAGCTGAAATCCTCGGAGTCGAAAAGAAAACGGGAAACCTCTCGCCCGGGAAAGAAGCCAACTTCATCGTCGTTCCCCTTCAAGGCCTAGACTCAGGCAACGCAGAAAAAACGCTTCAGTCGATCGTTTCAAAGCACGCAGTCTCAAGGGAAAGTTATGAAGAGATGGTTAACCTTGTGACTTGGCAAGGACGCGTTCTCCATGACTCACAAATCTAGGCCCAATCACAAGTTGTGAAACACCTGTCATTGAGGTATCACCGAAAGAATGAATATTCTCTACGTAGATGATGAGCAAGACTTGCTCGAGCTTGCGAAGACTTTTTTTGAAGATGAAGGTCTCAAGCTCGATACATGTGCTGACTTCCAAGAAGCACTCGCTCTCATCCGGATCAAAAATTTCCATCTCATCATCGCTGATGTCCGTATGCCAACTGGTACCGGAATTGACTTGGTAAAAATCGCAAGAAGTGAAAATCAGTTTTCGGGGAAATTCATCTTAGTTTCCGGGGATCTAAAATCCGGAGCGGAAGGGAAGAGTGCCGGAGCTGATCTCATGATGACTAAGCCCTTGGACTTTTTTGATCTCTCCCAAGCGGTAAAACGTTTACTTCAAGATGAGTGATACTGGACAATGATCTGACCCTCTGACATCGGCAAGGATCTCGGCCGATACGACTCGATCAACTAATTCCTCACTCACGAAAAAATAGTCAATTCTCCACCCAATGTTTCTTTCACGAATACTTGGGTTCATCTGACTCCACCACGTGTAAGAACCAACTTTGTCTGGATGAAGGTGGCGGTAGATGTCCACGTATCCTTCGGCGATAAACTCATCCATCCAGGCGCGCTCGTTCGGAAGAAATCCGGTGGTGTTTTTATTTGTTTTGGGATTAGCGAGATCAATCTCAGTGTGAGCAGTATTGAAATCACCGGTAATAATGATCGGTTTTTTCTTCCGTAGCTTTTTCATCTTCTTCAGGACATGGTCACAGAAAGCTAGTTTAAAAGGCACTCTTTTGTGATCGCGCTGACCATTTGGGAAATAGCAATTCAGAAGAAAAAAATCTGCGAATTCGTGAACAAGGACACGCCCTTCGGAATCGAATTCTTCTTTTTCAACCTTTTTCGTGTCAAGGATTTTTTGCCGACTTAAAGTTGCGACACCTGAATAACCTTTTTTCACGGCAGAACTTGAGCTGCAGGTATAATGCTCATGCTCGAGTATAGAGGCAGGAAACTGACTTATGTCTGCCTTTGTCTCTTGTAGGCATAGGATATCCGGAGATTCCCGAGCGATCCATTCGAGAAATCCTTTATTGTGCACAGAGCGAATACCGTTAACGTTCCACGAAATCAGTTTCATAAAATAAAAATTTTCCCAGTTAGTTTTTTTTTCCAGTTGGCCG
>CANETG010000218.1 GCA_947440875.1 Bacteriovoracaceae bacterium | reverse complement strand
GTTTGCAACTGGGCATGGGCAGGATTCACGAAACAAAGACCAAAGATCAGGAAGCTAAAAAGTTTAAGAATGCTCACAAAGGTCTCCTTTGAAAATAGGCAAGTATCATTTCTTTCCCAATGTTCATATTCAAGACACGATGAGTCTTCTCAAACCCTCACACCTTCACAGAAGATAAAGAAAAATTGCTAGATTAACAGAAAGGGCTTCGTCCAGCTCGTTGGTTGAAAACGCGGATGTGATAAAAAATATGAATATTGCGCACATTAAAAAGCGTCTCCACCACCGCTCCCCGTACCTTTTGCTTGATCAGGTATCCGAGCATTCTTCAGAAACCCTAACGGCGCATTTCACTCCTGGTAGTGAGCACTTTTTCATGGAAGGTCACTTCCCAGGAATGCCCGTTGTTCCCGGAGCGATGATGCAGGAAATGACGACCCAAGCGGCCGGACTTCTCATAGCCGAGTACTATTCCCCGACTCCTGACTATAATTCGGAAATTAACAAAGGCCACGCCCTTGGAGTTCTCCGATCCGTTCAGTACGCGAAGTTTAAATCTTTCGCCAGACCCGGGGATGAGATGGTGATCAAGGTTTCTCTTCTTGAGACCTCAGAGAATCTTTTCCGCTTTAAAGCGTTGATTGAAGTGGAGGGAAAGAAAATCATGGCCAATGAATTTACTCTCGTCAATATCAGTGACGAGAAGCTCCGCGGGTAGATAACCCTGTTGAATTTTAACTTTGAGAGCCTCTTCGCGCCAAAAAATGTGAGTCAGACTTTCTCTAAACGATGGAATAATCATCTAGACAACAGCACTTCATCCACGATCAGATAAGCAATGAGAAATCTTTCGCTATTATCCCTTCTGTTCACAACTCTTCTCTTTCCTATTAGGGGCCAAGCCTCAGTGTGCAATGAGCAACTCGGGACTGATGGAAGCGTCCTTTGGATTCATTGCCCGAGAAAAGCCGTTACTGTATTTCCAGGAACAAGATTTCAGCGCGAGATCCTTTGGCAAACTCCAGAAGGCAACGCTCCCAGAAACGGATGGCCCGTTGTTGTTCTTTCTCAGGGCTCTTGGTTTCCCATTGAGTTTTCACGGCCAAAAAATCTTCCCTTCGGTGGGTTCAATGAAGTCCGTGTGATCCGTGAGCTTTTAGACAACGGCTACGCAGTCGTTGCTCCGAGAGCAACACTCAATGTCGGATGGATCACTAACTTACCGCACGCAAGTTATAAACTCACAAGTGACTACACAGTCCTTAAAAAAACAGTTGAAATGATTTCTGACGGCAGCTTCGGACCACTGAATAAAAAGAAAGTCTTTGCGACAGGAATTTCAAGCGGCGGATACAACACGAGTCGTCTGGCGATTACTTTTCCGGGAGTCTTTCGCGCCATCGTTATTCAGTCTGCTTCTTTTGCAACCTGCCTCGGTCCGGTGTGTGTGATGCCAAAAAAAATTGCATCAGATCATCCCCCGACACGATTTCTTCATGGGGCAATGGATATTGCTGTCCCCGTCATTACGGCACAAGCATTTCATGAAACGCTGAGAAATAATTTTATTGAGACGGATATCATCATCAATCCCATGTCAGGACACGGCTGGCTTGATTCTTCACCTGAGCACGTACTCAGTTGGTTTGAATCTCACAAATAGTAAAACCCAAGATGAACACACTGAAAAAAATTTTTCGCCTTTCGAGAGATGAGTGGCCACTTCTGGCCCAGGGCCTCGTTTACCTCGCTGTTTCAAGTCTTGCTCTCCTTGCCTACCCGAATGCCATCAAAAAAATCATCGACGAAGCTTTGGTTAACAAGAACTACGATGACCTCAACAGCGCCGCTCTTCTGGCCTTCGGCGTATTTGTCATTCAGTCCGTGACCTCTGCCCTTCGCTATTACTTCTTCACTCTTGCCGGCGAGAAAACCGTGATGCGCTTAAGAGCGCGACTCTTTCACCAAATCATCGGCCGAGAAGTGACGTTCTTTGACCAGCAAAAAACGGGTGAACTCTTGGGACGACTCTCTTCAGACACAGCCGTTCTTCAAAACGCTCTCAGTGTGAATATTTCGATGCTCCTGAGGAGCCTTGTTCAAGCACTCGGGGGTCTCACGATGTTATTTTTAACGTCGGCAAAACTCACTGTATTTATCTTGCTCATCATTCCTCCGCTAGGATTTCTTGCCGCCAGGTTTGGAAAAAAAGTCAAAGGAGTCTCAAGACTCTCGCAAGACGCTCTTGCCCTTTCCTCCGGTGTCGCCGAAGAAAGCATCGGGACAGTCCGAACCGTCAAAGCGTTTGCGCAGGAGAAATTTGAAGAACTCCGGTACCGTGACCGCTTAGAAAAATCGTTCCTACTTTCCAATAAAAAAATAAAAATCGTCGCCCGCTTTACCAACACAGTCACTCTCGTCGGATTTAGTTGCCTCGTTTTTATTGTTTGGTACGGAGGACGTCTGGTCATCGAGGGCGAGCTGACCGTGGGGACACTCACGTCATTCTTACTCTACGTCATCACGGTTGCCTTTTCCGTCGGCATGCTCGGAAGTCTCTGGACTGATTTCATGTCCGCCGTCGGAGCGAGTGAGCGGATCTTTGATCTTCTCGAAGAACCCGTCGAAGTCATGGACGAGGGAATTTCAGTCATTAAAATCGGCAAAGTCGAATTCAAGAATATCCATTTTTCTTATCCCATGAGACAGGATTATCCAGTTCTCAAGGGGGTCAGTTTTTCTATCGACCCCTTTGAAACGGTCGCCGTCGTTGGAGTCTCTGGATCAGGAAAATCAACTCTGGTTCAACTCATGCTGAGGTTCTATCATCCCCAAAATGGGAGTATCTTCTTTGATGGTATCGACTCTCAAAAATATTCTCTCGAGGCGGTTCGTACGAGTATCGGAGTCGTCTCTCAAGAACCAGTCCTCGTCAGCGAATCGATTTTAGAGAACATTCGCTACGGGCGCCCAAGTGCGAGCTTGGAAGAGATCGTTGAAGTTTCCAAGATGGCCTTTGCTCATGACTTCATCGAAAAATTTCCGGAGAAATACAATACTCTCGTTGGGGAGCGCGGAATTCAGCTCTCTGGTGGTCAGAAGCAAAGAGTGGCGATCGCTCGGGCACTCCTTAAAAATCCCAAGATCCTTATTCTCGATGAAGCAACGAGTGCGCTCGATTCCGAAAGCGAGCATCTGGTGCAAAAAGCGATGGATGAGCAAATGGGAAAACGCGCCACGCTGATCATTGCCCATCGCCTCTCGACAGTGAAACGCGCGCAGAAGTTAATCGTCTTAAATGAGGGCTCGATCGTTCAGATCGGCACTCACGAAGAACTCTATAAAAATCAATCCGGCCCCTATCATCAGCTCGTCAATAAACAGTTCGAACAATTTAAGGAGTCCCCATGAGTCGCATGACATTAAGTAATGAAAAGCTCACCCCTGAAGCGGCGGCATCGATTGCGGGCTACCAATCTGAGGTTGTTCGTGAAGTTTCAGACGCAGTCGAGAAGAATCAAGTCGTCATTGTTGGGATGAGTGTGAATCCGTTCGTCAAAAAAGCGAAGCGGGCGCTGAAAGACGCCAATGTTGAATTTAAATACCTCGAGTACGGAAGCTACACGACTGGCTGGAAACAGCGTCTGGCGATCAAAATCTGGAGCGGATGGCCGACCTACCCGCAGGTCTTTGTGAAAGGAAAACTCGTGGGTGGGTTCAGCGAGCTTAAAAGTTTTATTGAGAAAGGTCATTTTAAGACTGAATAACAAAACGCGGGCACCTCAATCTTACGATGCCCGCTTTTTTGAAATGAAACTAAGAAATCGTTTTGATCAAAGTTTGATGATTGAATCTCACTTTTTTAGCCGTTGCGTACTGATCATCCTGCGCTCGGTATCCCGCTGGACACGCCACAACCGTTCTCCAACCAGTTCCTTTGAGACCTAAAATCTCATCGTACTTTTCCGGATCAATCCCTTCCATGGGACAAGTGTCTACGTTAAGTAATGCACAAGAAGTCATGAAATTCCCAAGCGCGATGTACGCCTGTCTTGCGGCCCACTCGAAAGAAACTTTTCCCCGCGGCCCGTGAACGACATCCCCGTTCATCATTTTTTTATAGCCGTCGAAAGTAGATGACTCGACACCTCTTACGACTGCCATTTGATCAACGAAGCTCTGCACATGCGCCTCATCCATTTTTTCTTTCACAACGATCACCACGAGGTGAGAACAATCTTCCACTTGCTTCTGGTTCCACGAAACTGCCGTCAGCTTTTGACGGATGTCTTTGTTCGTGATCACAAGAAATTTCCACGGCTGAAGTCCGTAAGAAGAAGGTGTAAGAATGAGTGACTCTTCGAGCGCTTTCCAAGTCGAGGTCGGAATTTTCTTTTGGTTATCAAACTTTTTCACGGCGTAACGCCAGTTGAGGGATTCGATGAGTGAGTGGGGTTCCATGGGTGTCCTTGATATAATTGAAGAGTTTTAAAGATTCTTTTGAATCAGCTCGATTTTATAGCCATTCGGATCTTCGATGAAAGCAATGACCGTCGTCCCATGCTTCATCGGTCCCGGATCTCTCGTCACTTTCACTCCGGCATTTTTAAGTTTTTGACAGACTCCGTAGATATCTTCCGTGGCCAGGGCAATGTGCCCGAAGGCGTCCCCAAGAACGTAGGAGCTCTTTCCGTAATTGTAAGTCAGCTCGATACTCGGATCGTCTTTAGTTTTCCCATAACTCAGAAACGCTAAAGTAAATTGTCCATCGGGGTAATCTTTTTGGGAGATCAGATTCATCCCGAGATGGTTTGTGTAAAACGAGATTGATTCATCGAGATTATTGACTCTGATCATCGTGTGGAGAAATTTCATAAGATTCCCTTTTTCCCTGATCAGCGCTTGACAGTTCCACGGCTGTCGATGCGGAGAATTTCTTCCGCAAATTGATCTATATCCGGCTGTCCTGAAACGATCTTCGAAATCCGCTTCACGGTATCAAAC
>CANETG010000217.1 GCA_947440875.1 Bacteriovoracaceae bacterium | reverse complement strand
AATGTCTCGCCGAAAATCGTCACCTTGACCGCGTGAAAGCAGATATGGAAGAGGGCCGTAAAATTAAAGTGAAGTCGACACCTACATTTTTTGTGAATGGTCAGCTCATCAATGGTGCTCAGCCGATGGAAGTTTTTGCCGAGCTCATCGACGAAGAGCTTAATAAGTAACCGACAATTCGCCTTAAAAAGATAAACCTTGGGGAAAATCAGCAAGATTTACCCAAGGTTTTTTCATTTCCTGCTGAGTGCTAAACTGAATCATAAGGTCAATAGGTTTGGCCTCAAGGAAGCACCATGAACGGCGTAGATTACAACAGACGTTTGTCCAAAGAGCGCGAGTACTTCAGAGACTCGATCAAAAAAAACAACGAGGCACATAAGCAGCGTCTCGATGAAACGGAAACACGTTCAAAGCACGTTGTTGAAAATCAATCTCAAAATTTCCTGAGAGACAAGAACGACATGGAGAAGAGTTATGAAAAGAACTTGAACAATTTAAATGATAAAAACCGCGAGTCTATGAACCTCCAAGGTGACCAGCATAATAAAAGCACCATGGAAGAGAGATTAAACTTTGCGAAAGAAGCAAATACGAAGAGTAAAGATTTTGATCAGCGCTTAAATGACATCAAACGCAGCTATAAACTTGCCTTCACTTCGGAGAAAGGTAATAACGAAGAGATCCGCGAAAACGACAAACGTCGCTATCAAGGGAACGTAAAAGATCTCACTGAAAAACAAGAAAAGCAGATCGAGAAGTATCAAGATGATATGTCCGGTGCCGGGGCCGATATTACAGACGCCTTCAAGCGCGAGAAACAGCAGCTCGTTCGGACTCAAGAAGAGACTCTCGCTAAAAGTCAGCGTCGCCACTTCAACGACAAAGAAGTGATTAAAGAGCGCCTTTCCACCGAGCTCTCAAGAGTGAAACAGACTCACGAAGATGAGGCCAATCAGCTCCGTGATTACACTCAAAATAAAATCGTTAAAACGGAAAAGTTTCATTCCGGAAGAGGTCAACAACTCGCGACAGACTACACTGAGAGATACGCCGCAGATGCAGAGAGGTCGCACCTCCAAGCGGTGAAGACCAACAAAACTTACGAAGATCAGATCACCAAAGTAAAACGTGATACTCAGAATAAACTTCGCGAAGCAGATAACCTCGCTCGGAGGCGCGATACTGGAGAGAGCGAATTCAACGAAGCTTTAAGTTCGAACCGTGAGTTCAACGGTAAGAGTGTTAAAGATCACAAGCTTCATAATCTGAGAGGTGCTCTCGAGGATACCAAGCGCTCCTACGAAGAGATATTGTCCGACGATGCCGAGCGCCGCAAGGTTGCTGATAGTAAAGAGCGCGCTGAGACTCAATCCCTCATCGACAAAAAAACGAATCAGTTGAAAGCTGAGAAGATGATCGCTGTCGCAGAAGGCAGAATCGAAAACCAAAATCGGATTGATCACCAGGAACGTCAGAGTTTAGTGAAGAGCCGCGACTACGAACGTCAATTCGCCCAAGAGAAGAAACTTGGGGAAACTCGGGTGAAAAACCTGAAAGAAAATTTCCATAAATCAATTACTCAGATTGAAGGTAAGCTTCGCGAGAATATAGAGGACGTCACTCGCACAGCGAATGCCGATAAGAAAGATTTTTTGAAAAAGACAAGCGCTCGAACCATCGAACAGCTTGCTGACATGAAAGAAGAATACAACCGTCATCTTGATCAAACAGTTCTTGGATATGAGCTGCGTCTTTCTGCTGCGGAGAAGAATTTTGATGACCTTAAAACTAATTCTGAGCAAAGAATCGCAAGTATTGAGCATCAGAATGAATCCGAACTCAGCTACGAGAAAACAACCGGCGCAGAGAGACGTAATGCCGAAGTACGGGGACTGAAGGCTGCCATGGGCGAGCAAGCGCATAATCACCGAATGCAAGTAAACAACATGATTGTCAACTATAGTAAGCAACTTGATAAAGTTCACTCTCAGAATGATCTGAAATTAAAGTTGATCACCAACGATTATGAGTCTAAATTAAAAGAAGCTCAGGCCTCTAAGTCCCGTGAATTAGCGGAGAAAGAAAATTATAATCGCACTGAACTTGAACGTTTGAAGACCAATTATTCTGACGATAAACAAAGAACAGTCGCGGCTTATGAAGCCAAGTTGCAGCAGATGCAGGATCACCATGATACGCAAATGCAGCAACTCAATGAGTTTAAGAAATTAAGTTAATTTTGTTAAACCATAATCAAAAGATCATCTATGTCTATCCGTCGCGCGAAGATTATTGCGACCATCGGACCTAGCTCAAACACCGTCGAGATGCTTGAGAAGATGATTCTGGCCGGAATGAACGCCGCCAGAGTCAACATGTCCCATGGTACTTACGAGGCCCACGAACAATCCATTAAAAACATCCGACAGGCGTCCAGGAATACCGGAAGAGAAATTGCCATCCTTCTTGATCTTCAAGGGCCAAAAATTCGAGTCGATAAGTTACCTGAACCTCTTGAACTGAGTGACGGTGATGTGTGGGTCATTGGCCCTTCCCACGTGAAAGCGCAGTATCCCCAATACGCAAAAAATTTCATCCCGACGATTTACAAAGATCTCGTCAAAGATGCCCATGTGGGCGCGCGGATTCTATTCGATGATGGTTTGATCGTTGCTGAAGCGATCGAGAAAGAAGGAAACGACATTCTTAAAATCAAAGTGAAGGTCGGCGGAATCCTTAAGTCGAATAAAGGGATTAACCTTCCGTACGTGAATGTCTCAGCACCGAGTTTAACGGACAAAGATCGCGAAGATCTTATCTTCGGTTTGAAGCAGGGGATTGACTATCTGGCCCTCTCATTTGTGAGAACTGCCGATGATGTGAATGAAGTCAAGGCCATCCTTCACAGGATGAAGATCCAGATTCCTGTGGTCTCTAAAATCGAAACTCCGACCGGTCTGGACAATATCGAAGCAATCATCCAGGCCTCCGACTGCATCATGATTGCTCGCGGTGACATGGGTGTGGAGGTGGGTAACGAACTCGTTCCTGCGATTCAGAAAAAAATTATCAAAGCTTGTAACTCGATCGGAAAACCGGTGATTACAGCGACCCAGATGCTAGAAAGCATGATCACGAATTCTTCACCTACGCGGGCAGAAGCCTCAGACGTCGCGAACGCCGTTTGGGATGGAACAGACATCGTCATGCTCTCCGGAGAAACAGCTTCAGGGAAATATCCTCTTGAAGCGATTACCATGATGGGAAAGATCGTTGAAGAAGCAGAAAAAGCCCCGGCCGAACGCCCGATGCTCCGGCACATGGAAATTTCCAGTGTCACGGCTTCCGTGCAGGTGGCGGCCTCAATCGTCGCAGAAAAAACTAACGCAAAATGGATCATTTCCATAACGGAGGGTGGTAACTCCTGTCTGCGCATGACTCGCTTTCGTCCGAAAACTCCTGTCCTTGGTGTGACAAATAATGTGAATGTGATCCGCAAGATGAGCCTCTACTGGGGTGTCACTTCTTTCTATTTCAATATCCATGAAGAAGATGATGTCCATAAGCTCGAGACCCTCATGGTCGAAAAGCTCAAGGCAGAAAAACATCTCATCAACGGAGATAAGATTGTTGTCACCATCGGTGACGGGAAATTCTTCAAGCAGGGAAGTACCAACTCTATCCGCGTAGAGAGTATCAAGGATATACCGAAGGCGAATAAGAACACTGACCAGGACCTGATTCAGGAGGTGTCTTTCGACAAGGGAAAGCTCTTCCTTGATACATCGATCTGTGCTTCATGCCAGGCGTGTATCAATGTTTGTCCTTTTGATATTTGGGTTGTTTCTGAAACTCGTAGCCGTGAAACACGAATCAGCTCAGAACGTGCTCATAAATGCACTCTCGACATGGCCTGCGTAGAATCCTGTCCCACGGGTGCTATCGAGATCATTCCGTCTTTTCCATGATATCCCGTGAGCTCCAGAAGGAACTTCAGGTTTTAGATTGGGGCTACACTGAAGAGAGTAAGCCTCTAAGCTTTGATCGATTTTCTCGCTGGGTAGAGGGTGGAAATGAAGGTGCCCTTTCGTATCTTTCTGATCACCGAAAAGAGCTTCGGGGTGATCTGAAAAATCTCTACCCACCATTCCAGTCTGCTCTCGTTTTTTTATTCAGCTATCGTCCTGCCAAAAAATGGCTCATCGATAACAATCGCCATGAAATTGCCTCTTATGCCTTAGGGTTTGGTGGTGAGGACTATCATTATTCTCTGAAACGCTCGCTTGAAAAAATTCTGTCGGAAATTAAGAAGCCTCACCCGGGGCTAGAAGGTTTTTTTACTCTCGATGCGCAGCCGGTTCTCGAAAGAGACCTCGCGTTCCGAGCTGGCCTTGGTTGGTTCGGAAAGAATTCCATGCTCATTCACCGTGCTGAAGGAAGTTACTTCATCATCGGAAGCATTCTTCTGAATCAAAAACTGATCGTAGAAAAAAGAGAGCTCGAGACTGATCATTGTGGCCAGTGCCGAGCGTGTGTTGATGCCTGTCCAACTCTTGCTATTGATGAAGAAACGAGAACCCTCAAGGCCGATCAGTGCATCTCCACATTCACCATCGAGATGATGAAAGAAGTTCCTGCTCCCAAAGGAATGGAGAATTCTCGGGGAGAATTCTTTGGCTGTGATATCTGTCAGGATGTGTGTCCATGGAACACGAAGCCTTTGGTGAGGACTGTTGCGTCCCTATCTTTCGAGAAATTTCCTTCTGTCGGAACCTTTTTTAAGAAATCTCCAACTGAGCTCATGCAATTTTTTGAGACTGAGTCAGGCCGGGGAGTTCAGAAAGAACTTCTGGGGACTGCACTTTCTCGCCCGGGGAAAAAGGGCTGGCTCAAGAATTTAAAATTTATTATTTCCAACCAAAATGAGTCTTGAGAAACGAAAACATGTGAGCGGTCGCGGCCCCCGGCTCATGATGCGGAAGTCTTTTCGGTTTGTCTGGGGTCACGCTGTTGCCGTT
>CANETG010000216.1 GCA_947440875.1 Bacteriovoracaceae bacterium | reverse complement strand
TGGTAGCGGAGAAATGAGCGATGAGTATCAATCGTGAGAAGTGATTTGACCGGATACCCTTTCTTACCAAGAGAGTCTCCAATGTACTTCGTCATGTTCATTTCATCGTTGTAACAAACTTCTTGCAGTCCGATGACATCTGGATTCATTTCGACGATTTCATCTACCACCATATCCATTCTTGACTGCCAATCATCAAGTCCACAATGAAGATTCATGGAGAAGACACTCAGGGCCGAGGAGAAAGTGGAGAACGTTAAGAGAGAGATGAGAGTAATAATTTTCATCGGGAGAAAATCTCCCGATAAGGATTATCAGTCAATAAAAGATCGCGTTATTTCAACTTATAAAAGACGTTCGGCTGCTTCACTTTCATCCGTTCGTTTTCGCTCTTCTTCAGCTCATCAAAAACCATTCCTGTGACACTGAGTATCCCGAATTTTACTTCCGAGATGTTGATGGTCATAATTCCCGTCGCTGGGTCATATGACATAGTCCCTTTCGATTTCGCGCGCCCAGAAATCTGCGCCTTAATATCTGCACCGAGGTCATACTTCCCGTTGGTCACTTTAAAATCGAGCGCTTTAATGGAAAGACCTCCGCGCGCCCCTGCAACAGCACCCACCGCTTTCGTGAAAGCGCTGACCATTCCTTCCTCGACTGCAGTCTGCGAAAAGCTAGCGGACTTCACGGTCATTTTTTGGAGACAGCCAAAGATCAATTGATTATCGGCCGCGGTCTGTGCGAGATCTTTGTTACAATTAAGAGCAAAGTTCTTGAGTTTAAGTTCATCCTCTCCGATGAATTCTCCTTCAAGAACAGACAAGCTTAATGAGTCTTGATAGCTCAGATCGAGGTCATCAACCGTCATCGTTTTTGCTTTCATGACGACATCGGGTGCTTTCTCAAGTTTAAATTCGTGATCCTCGGATCCGGAGACTTTGAAGTTCATCGCTTCACCGATTTTTTCAACTTCCACTCTCACGCCCTCGAGGGACTTCTGATTGTGCTGAAAGAAAGTTGCTTCCCCTATACCGGAGGGGTCATTGTAGTTAAAACTAAAGTCTTCGATTTTTACGCGGACGTCCTGGGCGAGCAAAAACTGTGGAAAAATGAGGAGACCAACCAAAAGCACTTTTTTCATTTTTTGATCCTTGAAAATATCATTCAAGGGTCTCTTCGGGACTCAGGGGGTGGTGATTAACGACGGCGAAGCTTGGAAGCCGAGGAAGGGTAAATCATGCCGGTCTCAGTCTGTCAGGCACTCGCTTCCGACGATATAACTGCCTTTTAGCCATGCTTCGATTTCCCGGGCACAGGAATCAGGAAAAGATCCGAGCACTTTTAGGAGCTCATTTTTTCTTTCCGAAGTAAGACCATCCAAACCTTTCTCTAGAAAATCTAGGCGATGAAAAAAAATAAAATCTGCCAATCCTGGAGAACATAATTGAGTCACACTTTCATCGAAGGCGGTTTCAGGAGAAAGATGATCGATCAAAACTTTTTTTGAAGCAAGAAAGGTTATCTTGGAAAGTTCTGGCTGGTTCATCATATTGAAGCCCCAAGCTTCAGAAAGATCATCAAGTTTTTCTGTGCGACCATCGAACGGGCGAAGCTTCAGGAACTTACAGTTTTTAGGTCCATCGTTGGCGAAAAGATTTTCCCACATGAATGGTTTCCGCTTGAGTAGTCCTTCTACTTCTACAAGATGCTGACGGGTAACTTCGGGGGAAATAACTCTGGGTCCAGTCCATGCCATCGCAACATCTGGTGGGATAAGTCGCGCAATCTCTTCGAGATAATTCTCCGGCATCTTGCCAAATACTTTTTCGAGAATAGGATCAAACGTGTAATATGAAGGACAAAAAATAATTTTCCCCGAATATTTTCGACGGATAACCTCTATCACTTGAGATTGAACGGCTGCCAAATTATCGTGGGAAGGCATATCGTCAAAAAAAATTCCGAGGATATCAATCCCCTGCGTGGTGAGCTTATCTAATTTCTCTAGGAGATTTTTTTCATCGTCTCGTGAGAGATCTTTCCCTAAACCGAACGGGCTAAGTGCCACACCAAACATAATTCCATTGTTCCTAAAAACACTTGAAAGGTGTTTGAGGAAGCCAAGATAGCTTTCATCCCATTCTTCTCTCCAGCCTTTTCTCAAACGCTGATCTTGTTTCGGGGCATAGATATAGAAACTACCTCCGAAGCCCTTTAAAAAAGACGCATAACTTTCTCTCGACCCAGAGGGCCAAGCAGGACCGAAAAATCCTTCAACAACTCCTAATTTCATCTCATCACAATATCACCGCATTCATTGACTGTGCAATCAAGGTTAATTAGGACTGACTGATGATCTTCTGAGCAAGGTGAACAAATTAATCCGACCAGAATTCACTTAGATCTCGAATAATGCTTCCGGAGACAAGTTCCCGCGGCGATTCCTTAAACCAATCGAGTGGCATGGATTGACTATAGTTCTTTTCCAAGAAACGATCGTCCATCAGAATGATAATTCCTTTATCCTTCTCAGATCGAATCACTCTTCCTGCTGACTGAACAGCCTTTGCCATCGCCGGAAAGGTATAGGCATAATCAAAACCTTTCTTGTAGTTTTTCTCATAGAACTCGCGCATCTGCTCGCGATCATATTCAAAGCTTGGGAGTGGTGGCCCTACAACGAAAGCACCGATGAGCATCTCTCCAGGATAATCAACTCCCTCGGAAAAATGTCCTCCCTGAACGGCAAACAGAATCGTCGGATGAACTCCAGCTCGCAAAACATTGAGGGCACTTTCTACATCATCATTTTTCATGAACCGCGGCTGAGCGATGAGTTTCATTCCCTTAGGGAGACGAAACTCGCGCAAAGTTCTTTCCATGAATTCGAAACTCGGAAAAAGTGCGAGGTAATTTCCTGTCCGAATAGTGGCGACACGTTCAATGGTTTCGGCAATTTTTTTGGCACTCGTTTCACGCTGTGAATACTTTGTTGAGATCTGCGGAATGATAAGAATTTTTCGACGCTTATGATCGAAGGGCGATTGAAATTCGGCGGTCAGGAGATTTTCAGAGGCAAGCCCAGAAAGTTTCGCATAGTAATCGAAAGGTTTCAAAGTCGCAGAAAAGGCGACAATATTTTCGTAATTCTCATACCGAGGCTTTATGAGTTCCGAAGCATCACAGCAAGTAATTTTTATTGCTCCCGTGTGACCTTCTGGCCACCAGCTGATAAAAAACTCTGGGTGGTCTTCACCATGAATCTGCTGCAAAATGTCCGTGAACTCCGACCAATAAAAAACAAGCCTGAGGACGACATCCCTCGGCTTGATATCCACATCACTGTCGAGGTATCGGGAAAGAAATCCGCGGAGATCTTCTCTCATTTCTAAAAATGGACCAAGATGGGGGTCAATTTTTTCTTTTTTCTTCCCTTCGGGTGCTAAGTCCATCAGAAGGACCAACGCAGAATTAAGAAACTCTTCGCCTTCTCGAGAGAACTTTTTAGGCAGCTCTAAAATCTCCTTTCTCATTTTCTCAAGAGCGAGCCCTGATAGAATCGGCGAGTAGTAGCCCATCGCCCTTGAGGGGAGATTGTGTGCTTCATCCACGACGAGATTAGGTTTTCCCTCTTCTTCAAAACGCACGTGAGGAAGTCTTCCTAAAGCACTGCGCGCAGCGAACACGTAATTATAGTCGCAGATAACCGTGTCCATTTCATCAATGACTTCTAACTGCAGTTCGAAAGGACAGACCTGATATTTTTCGGCCATGTTCTTCATGACCCGCGATGAAATTTTCTTTTTCTTCTGCAGCTGAGCCTTGAGATCGTGCTTAAAAACTTTATCGTAGTAGTCGCGAGCGTATTCACAATACTCCGGATTGCATAGGGGCTCAGCTTTCATGCAGAGTTTACTTTTTGCAGTCAGAGTCAGAGATTTCACCTGACATCCCTTCTCTTGGAATTTCTCAATCGCTTCTTCGGCCACGAGCTGCTGACTATTTTTAGGAGTGACGTAAATGACTTTTTGTCCGCGAGACATTGCTTCCTTGAGTGCGGGATAAAGAACTCCGACAGTTTTCCCAAGGCCCGTGGGAGCTTGAATCATCATCGGACTTTTATCATCGAGCCCCTCAGTGATGGCAGAGATTAGTTCCTCTTGTCCACTTCTCGGTTTGTCGAATGGAAAAGGAAAAGTTTCCGCCATTTTCTTCCGGCGCAGAGTGCGCTTTTCAGCTCGCTTGGCATCCTCAACGAGTTCTCCCATTCTACGGCGAAGCCATTTCTCGTAAGCAACTGGATTAAAATTTACTTCCCAATCGTAGCTTTCTCCGTTTCGTGAAGACACAAGATGAAGAGATAGTTTCGCCTCTTCACCGGTTTTTATCCAGTGCATGTAACCGTAAGTCTGAAGCTGGAGAACGTAGGGATGATTATCCCATCTTTCTTGAATCATTTTTCGAAGCTCATGCACATTAAAACTAGATTTGATCTCTTCGATCCAAGGCTGATCACCTGGAATCATTCCGTCCATGCGCCCATCGATCTGAAATGAAAAACCTTCACATTGAAATTCGTGCGAAATCCGTACTTCTGGAATGTAGTCCGGATACTCTTGCTGTCTTCTTTCCTGAATCTGCTGATGGAGCTCAATACCTTTTTGAAGACCGTTAGGTCCCATTCCTGAATTGGCCTCAATGCTTCCAGTGAGCGGAGAAGGGATTGCGAATTCCTGAACTCCCATGAAAATTTTTTTCATATGAGTTGGAGATTAGTCCCGCTCGGGGTTCTGTCAAAAAGCGACTGGAGAACTTCGACCGGGTGAGCTTCCAAGCCTTTTTCGCGCAGATGCTTAACCAGTGCCCCATTCCGATGCTGGACAAAAATTTTTTTTGCCCGAGTTTCCAAAATCGTACGATTGAGATCGTTCCAGTCGGCGTGATCTGACATCACAAATCCCTGGTCGTATCTTCTCCCTCCCCAGCCACCTTTATTCATCCAGCCTGAAGCGAAAGCCGTTTTAGAAGGA
>CANETG010000215.1 GCA_947440875.1 Bacteriovoracaceae bacterium | reverse complement strand
TGAACTCATCAAGCGAGTTGAGGAGGCCAAAGAAGAGCTTCGGTCTTCGTCTTTAAGCACGAGGACACAAATTCTCCGTGCCCATAAGATCACAAAAAGTGACTGGGATCTCGTCGATGGGCTTCATACTTTCAAAAAAGGTCTCAAAGATTTGAGGAAGCAAACCTCTAAGGTCGCTCAGCTCAAAAAACTGGGAAGTCTCTTCCGGAAAATGTCGATGGGAACTAAAGATTCAAGAATTTTAGGAACAATGAACCGGATTGTGGGTGAAAATAATTTTCATTCGATCAACGTTATTTCACCACCACTCTTTAAAGAAATGAACACGATCGAAGGACTCGCTTTAATCGGTGAACTTGGAAAGGCTAGGCCCGATCAGATCGGCTACCTCAACTACGTGCCGGAAACAGGGATGGAACTTTACAATATTTTCGAGAATTGGAGAGTGAGTCCATGAAGCTCATCCTCTTCTTCTTCTTCGCTCTTTTCCTGAACCAAGCTTTTGCAGCCTCATCAATAGGATGATGGCTTCCTCTGAATTTGAGTCAGAATTTTTAAATAGACCATCGAGAGAATAAAACCCCAGTACACGTTAAGATTCCAGTCCCATGCGAGGACACGCGTGTTGAGATAAACGCCACTCATCCCAATAACGTAAGCACCGATGACACTGACTAAATCTAAGCGGTAGTGGAAGAATTTTTTTAAGATCACTTTACTCATGAAAAGTGCCAGGAGCGATCCTCCGGTCCAAGACTGCGCCTTGAGTCCCAGGAGTAAGAGTCCATCAAACTTCGAAGCGAGGATGGCAATTCCCAGGATAGAAAATCCTAAGACGATAGAATCAATTAGTCCCCACATCTCTGTTTTTTTCTTATCGCGATTGGGAGCGATGTCATTGTACATCGTGGCACAGAGTGCATTGATCGTGGAGTCGAGCACCGACATCGTCGCCGCAAGAACTCCCGCAACCATGATTCCTCTCATCCCAACGGGGAAATAATTCACGATGAAATGGGGAAAGAGATAGTCCGATCCAGGTAAATTCGGGGGCAGAGGATGCGATTGATAGAAAACCCAAAGAAGCGCACCAACGCCAAGGAAGAGAAGGCCGACGGAAATCGAAAGAAACGAAGAAAAGAAAATCGCCATCTGTCCGGACTTGAGCGTTTTATTGGCCGTGAGTCTTTGGGCAAAATCCTGATCCACTCCATGCGTCGACATATCAAAAAGAAATCCGCCCATAATCCCAAAAACAAATGGCCACGGGTTAGAGAAATTGAGAATCGTCGTTTTCCCGGCTGCCTGAGCGACACTCATCATTTCGCCCCAAGTAGAATTGGCGACATCCGGAATGAGAAAGTGGGCGAGAGTTCCGCCGATGATGAATAAACTCATCTGGAACATATCTGTACGAGCGACCGCTTTGAGCCCGCCGAGCTGAATATAAACCAGAGTCATAAGAGTGACCGCAACCAGAGCAGTCGTGATCGACGTGTTGGTAAATGTCGCGAGCATGATCGACCCGGAAAAAAGTCTCACACCAACAGAAACAATCTTACTCATAGAATAAAACATTCCGACTGCACGCTGGCCAGACGGAAGACCAAAGTCCTGGGCCATTACTTCATAAATCGTGAGCCCTTTATCATAAACTTTCGGAAGAAAAACAACGGCGATGACGAATCGAGCAGCGATGGCGCCCATGTAAATCTGCACGAATGAAAAATCTTTATTAAAGGCATAGGCCGGAACACCTACGAAAGTGAGTGCCGAAACTTCTGTTCCGATGATCGAACACAGAGATTCAAAAAATGTGAGTGACCGACTAGCGAGATATTTTTCTTCTGCTTTTTCTTTGTCGGTACGGTTGGCCTTGTTTTCGCCCATCTCTTTGCCGGATTTGATGGCAATTCCGAAGACAACAACGATATATCCGATGATAAAAACCCAGTCGATAAGCTGGAAATCCAAGAGTGCTCCCTGAAGTGGTTCAGAGAAGATTCTATCCCTAGACTCCCAACCTGTCCTCCATTTTTGAGCTCTGTGTTCACGTCTTGAATAGCGTTTTGCAGCTCCCGATCAATGATTCTTCTTGAAGCAGGGGAGAGATTGGGATTGATGACATCAAGACCCACTCCTCCAGTACCCTGGGCACTTCCCCGCATATCGACAGAGAAGAGTGTGTACTCAAGTTCACTCCGAGGGAGCTGGCCCTCGAGACGACGGCGAAGTTTTTTCTCGATGGTTTCACCAATCGTTGCCTGAATCGAGCGGGACGCCTGCTCTTGAATACCTTCGCGGAAAAAACTTGTCCTCATTCCGGACGGTAAAGTATTTGTTCCCACCTGAGCAGCGACTTGTGCCTCTGCAATTTCTCTTCTTATTTCTGGCGTGAGCGGGCGATTCGGAATCACCACCATGTCATCGCCACTGACCGAAATCTCGGCCGTGATCCCTCGGCGAGATAGAGCGTCCCGGACAGCATTTTCAGTTCTTAGTTTCAGTGCGTCGAGTTCGCGGGTGACTACAATCTCACCGGCTCTCACCAGAGAAGTAGATTCTTGGAGAGTACCGCCGCGGGCAAGTCCAGCTGCAGTGGCCTCAGCGTTGACGGACCCAACACCAGCAAAGTCGATCGAGAATCCGCCATTGGTCGCGGAATCAAAACGGTGGTCAACTCGTGAAGGGATCATGAGCGCTGGCGAAAATTGATCAACCCGATCAAAATATTCGCGCAGCAGTTCGGCATCTTGTACCGTCACTTCACGACCAAATCTTCTGGAGAGTGTTTGAGCAATTTCTTGGGGAGTGTCGGATTTTCTGACGACTTCTAAAACCTCTGCTCGAGGAATTTGGCGAGTGGATCCTTCCACATTCCGAAGGAGATCAGTTCCTTGAAACCTCGTCGCAATTTGCGCTCTTGATTTTTCCGCCAGCTCCCAGGCGATTCTGATTCTGGCATTCATGGTGCTGGAGGAAAATAATGAGGGAGTCAGTTCCGTTTCGCGCCTTGAGAATCTGGTGACAAGATTGGCCTCGTCAGATGTGCGACCTAGACCCGCTCGGAACCAGCGCTCGCTCATGGCCGATTCATCCGCGAGACTCGCAAGTCTCAGTTCTCCTAAAAATTTTTCTTCCGTCGATCGCATGAGTCCAGCGAGTTCTTCCATCAGGCTTTCTTCTTGACCCGGAGGTCCTCGGATAGAAGCGCGAAGAGATTTATAATCTGAATAAAGATTCACTGTCACACCAGGATGAGCGAGTTTAAAATCTTCCAGAGTGTCCATGACTAAGGAGTTGTAGCGATTCCCGAACGCATCCACGATAGACTTATCTTTCAGAGTATCGTTGAGCCGCTTGAGTGCCGTATTCTGCGTATCGAGATAAAAGACTCCCGGTCGTGCACCAAGAAGTGCCTCATCAATGTAAGCAATGTTTTCTCTCGGAGTGGTGGCGACTTGATCTGCCCATGATTCGATGTACTCATCTCGCGTCGGTGGCCGGCGTCTGGCGGTGACGACAATCTCTTCAAGGGTGTCTTCAACGATAGCGACAGGGGGAACCTGAACCGCAGGTCTAGCGATTTGAACCGGCGGTACTCGCGGATTGAAATTAAAAGTGATGTCATCATTCAGGGTTCCGGCGCGCGTATCGTAGACCACAACTCGTCTTTGATTGGCAGGTCCAGTGGTGACTCTGACGCTCATAAAACGCCGCTCTTCGGCGGTCATCGTTTTAGTTGCCTCCCTCAGGTACTGCTCCGGTGTCGCAACGTCGGCGTATCTACCGCTCACTACATCTGTATGAAGTGGGAACTGGGCATTTAAAAAACTTCGGGCGCGGTTTCCCGCTTCTTGAGTTTTTTGATACCCAAGCCTGAAGGCTCCCAACGTTAAGCGGTTGTAGGCGCGGGCAGCATTGATCACCTTGTCTTGCCCGCGGGCGTAGAGGAAAATTTTCTTTCTCGCAAACCCGTTCACGATCCCACCACCGGCGCGTATTTGTCTTGCAACAATTGTAACTCCCATGACGGTCCGAGAATTTTTTAGAGCGGCCCAAGCCCCGCGGAGAGTACCGGTGATGGCACCGGTGATACTTCCGATCCGAGCCAGACGTCCCGCATCTGCCATGGCTTCAGAGATTCTTGCAGCTCCGGGGACACTCCGAGCGATTGCAAAAGTTGTCGAAGCGGCAATCTTCGAGCTGATCTGAACAGCGGCGACGGCGCCGCCGGTGAAGAAGCTCGAAATAAAGCTCCCCCCAATGTATCCAGTGACTCCGCAGAACATGTTCAGTATTTCGTTACAGTTTGCGCACTCCAAGCTCATCGGTTTCAAACACTCTGAGACATGAGGAACGCCGGTCCATTCGGCACAACCATAGCGGCTCGAAATTCCTCTCATGATCATGTCAATGAATCGAGCACCCATGTTGTAAATGTAGTCGATGGGACTCGCCAAAAACTGATCGAGTTGCGAGTCAGTTATTTCCGTCGCTGCAATCCCGCGAGTAGAAGTCGCATTCTCGGCAGACCACATTGATCCAAATTGATTGCCGACCCATGAAACTCCCATCGCCCCGAGGTCGTAGAGACCCGTCACCGTGTCCCAGAGGTTATCCCAGATCGCTTTCCCCATATTGGTTAAACAACTTCCGGTCCCTGAGCAGCTTCGAAGAAGGGGACTCTCACTAAAGGCAAATCGCGCCGCCGCTACTCCTGAGGGAATCACAGACGTGAGGAGATTACAGGCCAGACCCTGGGTACAATTCTCCGCCGAACGAATGCCTGGGCAAGCGAGTTCTTCTACGATCGGCGAACTCCCGTTCAGGAGATTCAAGAGCCCAGCGTCGTCGACTCTTTGGTCGATGGGACACAATGGACTGTCGATGATGTTTTCTATTTCTGCTCTTTCTTCATCAAGAGCGAGTGCCTGGGCGTTGCAATCCATCGACGTTTCCGCAATCGATCCGTGGGCATCAAAGAGAATTCTGTCGGTGAGGAAAGTTCCGTCCGGAAGAAAACAAATTTGCCGGAACAGCTCGACT